>CAIQSY010000104.1 GCA_903874585.1 uncultured Chlorobiaceae bacterium
CCCTCCTGAATGATATAATTCTGCGACGATATTCGCGCCAAGTCCAAATAACCTGCTGTTATTGATGGCTGTTGTGGCATAACGTACCTCTAAAGAATATTTCGATAGCGAGGTAACGTTTGGCCGCCCATCAAAGAAAAAATTCACGGCCACAAAATCAAGCTTATGTTTAGCAAGATTGAGCTGCCGATTCTTGTCATCCCACTCCAGCATTGATTGAAATCTACACAATTTGTATTATACTTTTTCAAAAGAAAGAACTGAATCCCGTTGAAAAAGATTGAATTACCAAAGAATATAGACGTATTTTTAGAGAAAAAGAAAGGATTCGGCACTTATCCCATCAATGGTGACGGGATGAGACTCAAGTAATCATGGTGGGTTTTCAATAACTCTCATCCGGCAACGGGAAATCACGCTGGCGGACATCGGCGACGTACTGGCGGGCAACTTTTTGCTCAATAACGCCATTCAGGTCGGCGTACTGGCGCACAAAACGGGGATGAAACTGATACTGGTTAAAGACTTTACGGTTGATGTCGTGCAAATACCTTCTCAAAATATTTTACAATGATGTAACTCATTCACAAGTGATGAGTGAACGATTGAGAAAAATCAACTGCAATTACCGCCGCTTCGTTGGTGCGATGTTCAATTTGCGGTAGGCATCACAGCCATCTTGATCTCCATTATCACAAGCTTTGCCAAACCACTCTTTTGCTATAGCTTTATTTTGCTTCACACCTCGTCCATTTTCATAAATTACACCGAGATTAAATTGAGCTATTGCCTCTCCCTGCCTTGCCGCAAGACGGTACCATTTTATGGCTTCATCATAATTTTGTCTGACACCTTGACCATCTGCGTAACATACCCCAAGATTGTTCTGAGCCGATGCGTTACCTTGCGCTGCCGCCAAACGATACCATTTTACAGACTCTGCATAGTCTTGTTGAACCCCATCTCCCTTGCTGTACATATTACCTAAATTACTCTGAGCCGTTACCTCTCCCTGTTCAGCAGCTATACGATACCATTTGACAGCTTCAGCATGATCCTGCTTAACCCCTTTGCCTTTTTCATACATAAAACCAAGACAACATTGAGCCAGTTCTTGTCCCTGCCCACCAGCCAGACGATACCATTTTATGGCTTCAGCATAGTTTTGTGCTACACCATCTCCGTAATAATACATACTACCAAGCATATACTGCGCCGAAGCCTCGCCTTGCTCCGCTGCCAGACGATACCGATTGACAGCTTCAGCATCCTCCTTAACACCCTTATTCTCATAGTGCATCCCACCGAAACTGTTTTGAGCATCTGCATTGCTCGGCGAAATAGACATGATGGTTTCCTCAATAATCTCTTCTGGCGATTTGGCATGTGCCTCACCAGTTAAGAGCAGCAAGCAAGACGCACAAACAAATGATTTTCGAATCCACTGCCAAAGCAAAATGAATTTTTTCATCATCTGGCAGAGGAATGTGTTAGTTGTACTTTTTCCCTTCATTCTTGGGTCACCTTCAAAATGATGGTCTTCAAGCCACCTTAATTCTTGGAAAACATTCTTATCAATCTTATCAAGACTCTCTTTGATTTCCTTCCAAGCTTTTTCGAAGGCTGGAAGCTCTGTTATATTAAATTTTATACCCTCCCTCCAATTTGTCCATATTTCTTGCCCAATATTACCTTGTTGGCGCAAAAAAACCTGTTCATTGGACAAGTCGATGTAATGGAAAAATTCATCAAATGCTTTCTGATATTCATCCTCTGAAAGTTCCTGACCAAGCATTGCTTTTATCGGGAGGCGATTGACAAGTGTTCGATACTCTTTCGCCATTGAGTTTTCAAACTCTTGCTGGGCAATGTCTTTGCTTGTTTTTAGTTGAAACCCAACGAATAACGAACCGCACACAGTAGCTACAGCAGTAATCCAATTGGCTATTTCACACATAACTTTTTCCATTTTAATTGCCAGTATTTCATCTTCAAGCATTAGCACCCATTCAATAGCTCTCATCCGGCGACGGAAAATCACGCTTCCGAACATCGGCGACGTACTGGCGGGCAGCATCTTCGATAACCGTATTCAGGTCGGCGTATTGCCTGACGAAACGAGGATGAAATTCGCGGTTGAGGCCGAGAATGTCGTTGATGACGAGCACTTGACCGTCGCACTCAATGCCGGCACCGATACCGATGGTGGGAATGGTGAGCGAACGGGTTACTTCGGCGGCGAGTGCGGAGGGGATTTTTTCGAGAACGATGGCAAATGCGCCAGATTGCTCGAGCAGCACAGCATCTTCGAGAAGCTGTTCGGCTTCACGCTCCTCTTGGGCACGCACACGATAACTGCCATATTTATAAATGGATTGCGGCATAAGCCCGAGATGCCCCATAACAGGAATACCAACATCGGTAATGCGTTTGACCGTTTCGGCAATAACGCGACCACCCTCCAGTTTTACGGCATCGCACTCGTGCTCTTTCATAATTTTACCGGCGTTACGCAGCGCCTCCTCGCCCGAAAGCTGATAGCTCATAAAGGGCATATCGGTCACCACCATAGCGCGGCCACTCTCCTCTTTCACGCCTTTCACCACCGCTTTGGCGTGATAAATCATCTCCTCAATCGTGATCGGCAGCGTGGTACTGTGGCCTGAAAATACGTTACTCGCCGAATCGCCCACAAGGAGTACGTCAACACCTGCACGGTCGAGAATACGCGCCATAGTGTAATCGTAAGCGGTCAGCATGGAGATTTTCTCACCATTCTGTTTCATATCAAGAAGCCTTCTTGTGGTAACATGGGCTGCTTTGTGCGAAGCGCTGCTGTTCATGATGTGTGCTGTATTTGAAGTTGAAGTCGAAGTTGAAAAACGTTAGAAAATATCAGATAAATCATTTGGATGAAGCGAAATAACTTCGACACTGTGCATTGCCCCAGCGGCTTGCCGCATCAACTCGGCAAGGCGCGAAAATTCGGGAATGTAGCCAAGAGTCTCTTCAAGTGACGTGGTTTTGCGTTCCATCTCTTCCACCATATCCTCCTGTAGGGCGTCGAAAGACTCCCCTGCCGGAAGGGCAATAAAGCTGCAAAGCTCCTTGTGGCGTGATGAAAGTGGCAGCGAACCGTGCTGCAAGAGAACATTGCGATTCCGACGCTGCGCCGAACCAACCAGCTTACGACCATCAACCTGAAGCTCGTAACGCGCTGATGCAGTAAAACAGCTCACTGAATCGGGTGATGAAGTGCTTTGCGGACGAGTTAAGGTGGAACGGCAGAATTCGGCATGAATACCAAGCTCTTTAAGGGCGTGCTGTATCACCTCATGCACAAGGCGATAGAGCGTGGAGTTTTGCTCCGTCGACTCGGTAAAAAAGCTGTAGGTGAACTCTTCAGCATGAAACACTGCCCTGCCACCGGTTGGTCGGCGAACCACGTCAATGCCCGCTGCGTGGCACTTTGCCTGATTCAACCCATCAATATTTTGGTTGTAACCAACAGTAATGGCATGAGGTTGCCAGCCATAAAATCGCCACAGGCAACTCTGCTCTCCAAAGCGCTGTTGAAATCGACCTTCGAGGAACGACGCCATCAAACGCCGGTCAAACTCCATGTTCTCTTCGCCGGTATGCAAACCGGAATCGAGGCAATAGACTCTGGAAAAAAACGTGTTCATAGCATCTATCTTTAAAAGAAGATAGAGGAAAAGGCTCAGGCATCAAAAAAAGTGTAGGGAAATGTTCTCCGAGACGGGTATTTTCACACAAAAACGCTCTTCTTCGTCAATTGTCACCAGAATAATCATGCCACTGACCACCGTTGCTCTCATCTTTGGAGGCAGATCTGCTGAACACGAAATTTCAATTATTTCCGCTCAATCAATTGCGGCAAACATCAATCGTGAATGCTATAAGGTTGTGCCAATGTACATTACGCACGACGGCGAATGGCTTTGCGATGGTATTGCGCAGAAGCTGCTGAACCTCGATCTGGCGGCGCACTTGAGAAGCACCTCGCTTGAGGAGACGACAGCAATGTTGCGCTTGATGGTGACGCAGTTTGCGCAAAAGCCGTTTGCTGCTGATTTTGCGGCGGCTGGTATTGATGTTGCATTTTTAGCGCTGCATGGCAGTTATGGGGAGGATGGGCGCGTTCAGGGCTTTCTGGAGACATGCGGCATTCCCTACACAGGATGCGGCGTGCTCGCCTCGGCACTCACCATGGATAAGGCGCTGACAAAACTGTGCGTGGCTGAAACAGGAATTGCGGTAGCACCGGGATTAACGATTTTCAGCACTGATTTTCATGCCGATCCACTATCTCTTTATAGCAAGATTGAGCAGCAATTGAGTTATCCATTTTTCGTTAAACCTGCCAATCTTGGCTCATCCATTGGTATTACGAAGGTGCACAACCCGCGCGAACTGCCAGATGCACTGCACACCGCCTGCTCGCTCGACTGGAAGGTGCTGGTGGAAAAGGCGATAACGGGACGGGAAATTGAGGTTGCCGTGCTTGGCAATGCTGAACCGCAAGCGTCAGTGTGTGGCGAAATTGAGCCGGGCAAGGAGTTCTACGATTATCAGGATAAGTATATTTTCAACACGGCGCAGCTCTTTATCCCTGCCCGCATTCCAAAGGACTTGCAGGAAAAGGTGCGGGTTACCGCGCTCAAGGCATACAAAGCGCTTGGCTGCCGTGGCATGTCGCGCGTGGACTTTTTTGTTGATGAAACAACAGGCTCCATTGTTCTGAACGAGGTTAATACGATTCCGGGCTTTACCGATATCAGCATGTATCCTCGCCTGATGGAGGCTGTTGGCACTCCTTTTCAAGAACTGACAGAGCGCCTGATTGAGCTGGCGCTGGAAGTAAAGCCGTAATGAGCACGAATCCGTACCTTTTGTTTGCTGAGGTTTCGCTCGATATATCACGCAACGAGTTCAAATCGGGGCTTGAAAAACTTGAGCCATTTCTGCAGCACTTGAGAGATTCCTATCTCTTCAATCTGCTTTACGCAAAAGCGTTGATTGGCCTCAAAAGAAACACGCTTGCGGGTGATTATCTGCGGAGATGTTGCGCTATTGCACCGGCAAATCAGGTTGCATGGCGTATGCTTTCAACGCTGCAAACGTGCACGCAAGAGGAGCCAGAAGCTGAACCGGTGTTCGATGCGGTGATGGATGAGCTGGAGCAGCTCTCTGCAGCGCTGATGAATTTTGAGCCGATAACCACGTCGGAGACTTCGGATCCAACCTCAATTATCGAACAGAAAAAGCCTTTTTCGGATGACACAGCTATTGCTGTTCCAACTGAAACACTGGCGAATCTCTTCACTGCACAGGGCGCTTACAAAAAAGCGATAAAAATCTACACGCATCTGATACAGCTCAAGCCGCACAACGCGGAACATTATCAACACGAGATTGATGTGCTGCTGGATCGGCTGTAAATGAGATGTGCGCGAAAACAGCAAGATGCAACGATTTGCGGACAGAGAACATTATAATGGAGGTTGCTCAGTTGCTCTTCTTGAAACTTGACAGCAGATGAATTTTCTCAATAGTTAAAACAGAAATTTTGCTCTCCCGATATTTACGTTCTCTCTTGATTGTGGTGCTTTGCCTGCTCTCTCCAGCAACAGGCGAAGGTGCAGACTCTGCAACAACACTCTCGCTTTCCAACTGCATTGAGATGGCGCTCAATAACGCTACGACAGCTAAAAAAGCGAAGAATACGCTCAAGCTGCAAGGTGCGGATGTGATGAGAAGTTACGGCTCGTTTCTACCGCAAGTATCGGTATCGGCTGGATATACGCCTTACAGACTAAGTCGATCGTACAACGTACTTTATACGCCACCACCACTCACCAAAACCACGTTGCGTTCCGCTGATTTGACGCTTACCACGTCGCTCAATCTCTTCAACGGTTTTCGAGATTATTCTACACTGCAATCGGCGCTGCAACGTGAACATGCGGCGGAGTTCACCCTGACAAGAGCGCTGGAGAGTGTGGTGTTTGATGTTACACAAGCCTATTTTCAGGTGCTGCTTGACGGCGAACTGCTTGATATTTCCCGCGAAAATCTGCGTTCAGTGCAAGATCAACTCACGCTTACGGAGAGGCAGTTTCAGGTTGGGCTGAAATCGATGACCGACCGTTATCAGCAGCAGGCAGAGGTTGAGGAGAGTCGTTTGTCGGCAATTAAAGCTGAAACCCGTATGCAGCGCAGCATGTTTGAACTGATGCGGCGACTGCATATTGATCCACAAACAACAATCGTTCTTGTTCCTGATCCGCAGGAGATGAAGATTCCGAGTGATGCAAAGCAGAATATTGACGCGCTGGTTGCGCAGGCAATGGAACGCCGTGGCGACCTGAAAAGCAAGTTGCTTGAAACGAAAGCGGCAGAGTGGCAGCTCAAAGCGTCACGCGGATCGTGGTATCCAAGCATTGACGTGAATTTCAACATCACCTCCGGCGGCACAGAATATTTGAACGGCGAATACGCCTATCCCCCACTCTCAGAACAACTTGGTAAAACCATTGGCTATTCGGCTGGTGTTCGACTCAATTGGTTACTCTTTGACGGCTTTCAAACGCGCTATGCTGTGCAAAGCTCCAAAATTACCATGCTGAACCAGCAACTCGATTATGATGATTTGCACCGTAATATTGAGCTCGATCTGCATCAAGCCGCTGGCGACTACGCCTCGGCATTCACGCAAATTGAGACCGCCAAGGTGAGCTTTACAGCCGCAACATCAGCCTATAATGCTGTAAAAAGGAAATATGAGCTTGGCGCTGCAAGCTTTGTGGAGCTGAGTGCAGCGCGGGCAACACAGTTTAATGCAAAGTCGAACCTTTCGCAGGCAAGGTATAATCTTGCACTGCAAAAAAATGTGCTTGACTTTGCTACAGGCAACATAAAAATATCACAGTAATCTGAATCTGACTTGAGCCACTTGAGCCATAAAATACAATGAGCAAACAACAATCGCTGTTTAAACGAAAATCGTTCATCATCACCCTTGTACTCCTCCTGCTTGCTGCGGGTGGAGTGGTGACATGGCTGAAAACGCGCGAAAAGCCAATCGAAGTCACGACTGAAAAAGCATTTGTCAAAGAGGTTGTGCATGTGGTGACGGCGACCGGCAAAATTGAGCCGGAGCTTGTGGTTGCTATGTCGCCAGATGTTTCTGGTGAAATTATCGAACTGCCGGTTAAGGATGGACAAGACGTTCAGAAAGGCGACCTTCTTTTTAAGATTCAGCCCGATCTCTATATCAACCAGGTTGAGCAGAGCCTCGCTCAACTTAATTCGTCCAAATCGCAGAGCCTCGAATCGGCTTCAAGAAAGCTGAAAGCTGAGGATGATTTTCGCAAGGCTTCGCTGCTCTACAAAGAGAAATTGATCTCTGAATCTGATTATATCGCATCCAAAACCAATGCCGAAGCTGCGAGAGCAACCTTTCAGGCATCGCTTCACGGTATTGAACAGTACAAAAGCCTGCTTGTCCAGAATCAAGATCGGATGAAAAAAACAGTAGTCCGAGCACCAATCAATGGCTCTATTATCGCACTGAACAGCAAGCCCGGCGAACGTGTTGTGGGCACTGGACAGTTTCCAGGAACCGAAGTGCTTCGGCTGGCGAACCTTGACAGTATGCAGGTTGAGGTTGAGGTCAACGAAAATGATATCGTCAATGTTAACGTCGGGAACCCTGTCTCCATAACAGTTGATGCTTACGGCGAAAGAGTCTTCAAGGGAGTTGTGCATGAAATTTCCAACTCGGCTATCGTCAAAGCTGCCAATACCCAGGAAGAGGTCACCAACTTTTCGGTCAAGATCCGCATTTTTAACCATGAACGACTGCTTAAACCCGGCATGAGTGCAACAGCAAACATTGAATCGGTTCGCGTCAAAGATGCTCTTGTCGTTCCAATTCAAAGTGTCACCATGAGAGGAGGAACAGAACTGACGGATGTTAAACAACCTGAAAAAGATGGAGTAACAGTTGTATCGAAAAGTAAGATATCCGACAGCCGTCAGGGCGTGTTTGTGATTACCGCAGGTCGGGCATCGTTTCGACCGATTACCACCGGAACGACGGACAACACGCATATTATTGTCACATCAGGACTTAAAAAAGGGGAAGAGGTTGTTTCAGGCAGTTACAGCGCCATCACCAGCCAACTCAAGGAGGGTAGCCTTGTCAAGCAGCAAAAGCGATAGTGCCGTGACAGAGAGATCCATTATCACTATGCAGTCGCTCTGCAAGTTCTATGAAATGGGCGATCAAACGGTTAAAGCGCTTGACTCGATTAATCTCGATTTCAAGCTGAACGATTATACTGCCATTATGGGACCATCCGGCAGCGGCAAGTCAACGCTGATGAATATTCTCGGCTGCCTCGATACACCAACCTCTGGCGTGTATGAGCTGAACGGTCAGAATGTTGCTGAAATGGATGATGATGAACTGGCACACATTCGCAATAAGGAGATCGGGTTTGTGTTTCAAACCTTCAATCTGCTGCCCCGCCTCAACTGCCTGCGCAATGTTGAGCTACCGTTGATTTACGCCGGTGTCGCACCTGAAGAGCGTGAAAAGCGTGCAACGGAAGCGCTTGTCAAGGTTGGGCTTGGTGAAAGAATACGGCACAAACCTGCGGAGCTTTCGGGCGGACAGATTCAGCGCGTGGCTATTGCAAGAGCGCTCATCAACAAGCCATCCATCATTCTTGCCGATGAGCCTACGGGTAATCTTGATACGGCAACCAGCCATGACATCATGGATATCTTTGGAGCTCTCTCCGATGCTGGCAACACCATCATTCTCATTACACACGAAGAGGATATTGCCAACTACACACGCCGCATCATCCGCCTGCGCGATGGCAAAATTGAAAGCGATGTAAGGCGATGAACCTCCTCAGCCAACAGTTCCGCTATGAAACAGTCGAGAGCCTGAAAATGGCGCTCTTTCAAATCAAGGCGAATAAAATCCGATCGTTTCTGACGGCGCTTGGGGTGATTATCGGGATTGTTGCCATTACCATGATGGGTACGGCAATTAACGGCATTGATCGTGGATTCGACAAGAGCCTCGCCATGCTGGGATATGATGTTATCTACGTGCAGAAATCGTCGTGGAGCACCATGGGGCAATGGTGGCGCTACCGCAATCGTCCTGACATCAAGACCGAATATGCCGAACAGATCAACCGGATTATCACCGAAAATCCTCGCTCCGAGCTTGCCATAGCCGTTCCTCAAAGCTCCACCTATCAGGCATCAGCCAAATATCGCGATCGGAATCTTGAACAGGTTTTTGCACTCGGCACCAACCACAACTACCTTCAGACAGCCTCAGGCGATCTCTCCTCTGGCCGTTTTTTTACCGCTGGAGAAGCGGCGAGCAGTGAGATGGTCTGCGTTGTTGGCGACGATATTGCATCGGGACTTTTTCCAAACGAACCGGTGCTTGGCAAATCTGTCCAGCTTAAAAATAGCAAGTTTCGCATCATCGGCATTTTCAGAAAACAGGGGAAATTTCTCGGCCTCTTCAGTTTTGACAATCAGATCATTGTACCGCTTGGCGCTTTTGAGCGAGTGTATGGCAAGAGTATGTTCACCAGTATCAGGGTAAAAATCAAAAATCAGACGCATGTTACTGAAGCAATGGAGGAGCTGCTTGGCATGATGAGACGAATCCGCCGAATTGCTCCCGACAAGGAGGAGAACTTTTCAATTAATGAACAACGAGCGTTCAAAAGTCAGCTTGACCCCATCAAAAATGGCATTGCCGTCGCCGGCATCTTCATTACAGGCATGTCGCTTTTTGTCGGCGCCATCGGCATAATGAACATCACCTTCGTCAGCGTGAAAGAACGTACCCGAGAGATCGGACTGCGCAAAGCACTTGGCGCAAGACGGCAGACGATTCTTTTGCAGTTTCTGATTGAATCGGTGATGATATGCCTCATTGGTGGAATAACAGGGCTTGCCATAACACTTTTCATCACCTTTGCCATAGGTCAGCTTGTGCCATCATTCCCAATCCAGATATCTTTTGACCTTGTCTTTGCAAGTCTTGCCGTCTCCGTCCTGACAGGAATTATCTCTGGCCTTGCTCCTGCCGTGACCGCTTCAAAACTCGATCCGGCTGATTCGCTGCGTTATGAATAGGAGTGATTAAGGTTTTGCGTCTGGATGAGTGAGAAAGTGATGGGAAAATGAAAAGCCCCACTGTAACGGGCAGCAGGGCTTTTGATAGCAAGATGCAAGGGTTTTGATTAGAAACCGATCCTTACACCTGCCAGAATGTTGCTGCTTGCAAATGTTACATCGGAAAGACCGAATGCGTTAATGTTCGACGGCTTGAAGTAACGATACCCGACATCAAAAGTAACATTATTAGAAGCTTTCAGTCCAATGCCTGCCCCAGCTTGATACGCAAACACTGTATCGTCTGAAGTGTATCCTGCGGATTCAACACTGATTGTCGCCGCCCCAGCTCCCAACATGACATAGGGGGTGATAATTGCATCTCCCATAAAATCGCCGTAAACGTTTGCCATATACGATGTCATAGAAACGCTGTTATTGACATTCGGAATATAAAGCATCTCAACATCACTTGACTGATACCCCAGAGCAGCTTCAACTCTATACCCTTGTCCCTTGAGACCAATCGCACCCTCCACGGCTGTACCATCCTTGTACGTCACAGCGTTATCAACGGTAACACCTAAAAAGTTTCCTGACGAGTTGTTTGGCATACTAAGCCCGCCAGACAAGCTCACATAGGGACCGTCCGCCATAGCTGGAGCTGAGCAAATCAGCAATGCTGCCACTGTCAATAATAGTTTTTTCATGGTTATTGTTTTTGCGTTAAGTAGAAAGCAAATCACATAGAACATCTACTTTAAAATTTAAACCATTAATAAATACAATAAGTTGCAACCTAAAATAAATGCACTGATCTTTGACACTGTTTCCTTGCCGTTTCCCATCCACGACTGGTGGTTCCTTTTTGCTCATTCCATCAGCGCCGCGTTATTGCTACTTTTCAGTCTGAATTTTCGGCGTTTCTTGGTATATAGGGAGAGATATAAACTGTCCAGAATCGCTTTGGCTTTCCATCAATTAACAGGGTTGGTCGGGATTGGCAGGATAGAAGTGAAATCCAAAATTTGATACAAGCCTTTTTAAGCACAAAACGCAATGAACCCAGATATAAAGCGTGTTTCGGTAGATCAACCAAGGCTGCTGCGTGAAACCATGACCCAGGCGATCTACTCGCTCACCATGAACAAGCTCCGTTCATGGCTTACCATAATGGGTGTTGCTGTGGGTGTCTTTTCCATCATTGCGGTGATGACGGCGCTCGATGCCATCGATAAAAGCGTCGAGTCCGGTCTGACGAGCCTTGGAGCCAATACCTTTCAGATCCAGAAAAATCCGGCAACCACCTTTGGAAGTGGCCACAGCCGAAATCTCTATGCCAACCGCAAAGATATAACGTATCAACAGGCGCTCCTCTTCAGAAAAAGCATGGAAGCACACACCCGCAACGTCGGTTTCATGATTTCAAGTATGGCCAATCAGGCTAAATATGCGAACCTTACCACAAACCCGGATGTTACTATGACCGGTGGTGATGAGAACTTTTCCGCATCAAGTGGCTACACGGTGGCATTCGGACGAAATCTTGCAGAAACCGATATCCGCTATGCAAGAAACGCCGTCGTTCTTGGCAGCGAAGTTGCCTCCACCCTTTTCCCTTCAGGCGAAAATCCGCAAAACAAATCCATCAAGATTAATGGCGAAGTCTATACGATTGCCGGTGTTTTCGCAAAAAAAGGGGCAGCTTTCGGCCAGAGTCAGGATAACTTTGTGCTCATTCCGATTACCCGATATCTCAACCATGTCAATGAAAAAAGCAGTGTAAGCATCACGGTTGAAGCGCTATCGCGTAAGGATTATCCGAAAACCATCGACCGCGCAATTGGCGCCATGAGACTGGCAAGAGGGTTGACGGTGAAAGATGCCAACGATTTTGAGATCAGAACCAACGAGTCGCTGATCGACTCTTTCCGGGATATTCAGCGGGCAATCGGTACAGGGGCGTTCATCATCAGCTTTATGGCGCTGTTGACCGCAGGTGTAGGAATTATGAACATCATGCTGGTCAGCGTTACGGAGAGAACCAAGGAAATTGGCATCAGAAAATCAGTTGGCGCGCCGAAGGGAACCATTCTCCGTCAGTTTCTTCTTGAATCACTCTTTCTCTCTCTCGTAGGCGGGGTAATCGGTACCATTCTGGGGACAGCAATTGGCAATATTGTTGCACTGAAATTCAATCTGCCGCCAATATTTCCCTGGCTATGGATTACGGTTTCGATGGTTGTCTGTTCCGCAATTGGCATGGCTTTCGGGCTTTTCCCCGCATGGAAAGCGGCAAACCTCAATCCTGTAGAGGCGTTACGACCAAAATAATTGAGGGAGTGGAACTTGTATCACCAAAGCGTGAGCAACGCTTGTGTGGATATGTGGCGATAAGCTGTTTTTGTAGAGGAAAAACACTATTTTTCAATCATTATTCTGAACGCATAAAATTCTCACAACCATGACCATTATTCAAAAAGCTACAAAACCTGTTGCCTTACTGATGATTCCTGTGATGACCAGCCTCACTTGGGGTTGCCAGACGACCACCAACAAGGGAAAAGATGCTCAAATTGGTGCGGTTGCCGGTGGTGTGCTGGGCGGACTGATTGGCAGTCGCTCTGGAAGTTGGGTGAAAGGTGCAATTATCGGTTCCGTTTTAGGTGGAGCAACGGGTGCAATTATTGGCAGTTATATGGATAAACAAGCGGCTGAAATTGACCGCAATGTGAAAGGCGCACAGGTGGAACGAGTCGGCGAAAGCATTCGCGTTGTCTTTGACTCAGGCTTACTCTTTTCGACCAGCTCATCGACAATAACTGCCGCCAGCAAAGATAATATTGAGCAACTTGCCAGAATTCTCACACAATATAACGACACCAATCTTGTGATCGAGGGGCATACTGATGCCATTGGCAATGAAGCCACCAACCAGTTGCTATCTGAAAAACGGGCTGAATCGGTCGCAACGCTGCTCAAGGTGTATGGCGTGAACGGCAACCGGATCTCTCCGATAGGATATGGCAAAACACGCCCGATTGCCACCAACGAAACGGAGGCTGGCCGCAAGCTGAACCGCCGGGTTGAGGTGCGCATTTACGCCAATGAAGCGCTCAAACAGCAGGCAGCAGCAGGTCAACTGAAACTCTAACGTTATTCGCAGTATAAAGCCTGAAGAGAAACGCTTCAGGCTTTATAAAAATTGTTTACCTTTCTCTCAATTTGCCACACCATAGGTAAAAGAGAGTTACCATACGACAAACAAAAAGTGTACACTATGACGTGTTTTAAGACTCCAGAAGAGGTTCTTTTTCAATGGGTTACAAGGGTTTGCAGTGGAAACGCGGACGATATTACTGCGCTCTACAATGAATCTGCGGTACTGATTCCAACTTTTTCACCGCACACCGTAACAACACCCGAAGGCATTACGGCATACTTTACACAACTTGCCACACGCGATGGACTTGGCGTTCGTCTGCACAGTAAAGCGCTTCGCAAACAGTCGCAAAGTGACGTACTACATACGCTGAGTGGTATCTGTTCCTTTGAATTTGAGGTCGATCAAGTACTGCTCTCCTTCCCTTCGCGCTTCACTTTTGTGATGGATATTTCGCTTGAGCGACCAATCCTGCACCACCATTCATCGCAAGTGCCGAGAAATCTCTCATAACGGTTGCGGATGCTGACTATAGGCAAGCATACGTAGCTTTTTGATACAACGCAAAGAGTATCGATGACACTGTAGTTATCCTTGACGAGAATACCCTGATGGTATGGTTACTGATATTCGTGACAATGATCGTTCACTACCATTGTCACGAACCGCTACCCTTCAGACGAGGTTTTCAATGCCGTTAACTCACGCTCAAGACGATCAAGCTTCTCCTTCATCGAACCAAGATTGCGCGACATCGCCTCGTGCTTCAACTGATCGCGCATGGGCTGTGCTGGATAACCACGCAACACCAAGCCTGGCTGCAGAAACGATTTTGAAATCCCCGCCTGAGCAGCAACCTGAGTGCGGTCGGCAAGCTCCAGATGACCGGCACATCCAACCTGTCCACCAATCACACACTGGCGCCCCATCGTTACACTGCCCGAAATTCCCGCCTGTGCTGCAATAACCGTATGATCACCAATACGGCAATTATGCGCAAGTTGCACCAGATTATCAATTTTAACGCCATTACCGATAACCGTACTTCCCATAGTAGCGCGATCAATGGTTGTATTGGCACCAATTTCAACATCATCGCCAATTTCAACAATCCCCATTTGCGGAATTTTTACATAGGAACCATCCTTCTGAGGCGCAAACCCAAAACCATCAGCACCAATAACGCTACCAGAATGGATTATCACCCGCTTGCCAATCGTCGTGCCATCATAGCAGATCACCGAGGGGAAAAACACCGAGTCATCACCGAGCACAACATCGTGCAGCAGCACGGTATGCGCACCAATCACGCAGTTCCTGCCAATGGTGCAACGATCTCCAATAACCACATATTCCCCGATTGAAACGCCTTCGCCAATGGTAACATTCTGCCCGATAGATGCTGTGGCAGCAATGCCTTTCGGCGCTATGGTACGAGGAATAGAGAATTTTTGCAGGAGAAAAACAAATGCTGAATAGGGATCGGCAACTTTAAGAAAGGATGTTTTATGGCTGTACTCATCAACATTTACCGAGTTGTGTACAATCAACAGCGAAGCCTCAGTAGTAGCAAGAAATTTGAGATATTTTTCATTGGCAACAAAACTGACCTCGCCTTTTTGAGCGGTTTCAATTTTGGCTGGAGCAGTAATAACCGCGTCACCATTACCCACCAAGGCAACAACATCAAAAAGCTGCTGCAGATACTCGTGAATTTCCAGAATCGTCATCGTTTTCAAGCAGGTAACTGCACGTTAAACAAGAGGAAAAAATTAGTTAACTTTTCGCCCTTTTTCATTATATTTGATTCCCCATGAGTGTATTGTCTTTTTTCGTCTTTTTTCGATTAACTCAGTTCTGAAAGTTCTGACTGATACCGAAAATGAGTCGCAATACTTTCTGGGTGTTGAATTGTACTGCCAATATAACCCCTTTCATTAGAATAATGCAGGACTCAACGGCAAAACCCATCAAGATTTTTGCGGGACGCAGTAACCCGGCGCTCGCTGAAAAAATTGCAGCATACCTTGGCATACCTCTTGGCAATGCGAAAATCGAAAATTTTTCGGACGGCGAAATTTCGGTCAATTTTTTTGAGTCAATCCGCGGATCAGATCTTTTCATTGTCCAATCCACCAATCCACCAGGCGATAACCTGATGGAGATGCTCATCATGATTGATGCCGCACGCCGCTCATCCGCGGCAAGAATTACCGCCGTCATGCCTTATTACGGTTATGCCCGCCAAGACCGCAAAGATCGTCCCCGCGTTGCTATTACCGCCAAACTTGTTGCCAACCTCCTTACTCAAGCTGGTGCAAACCGAATCCTCACCATGGATTTGCACGCCCCGCAAATTCAGGGATTTTTTGATATTCCATTTGATCATCTCTACTCAAGTGTTGTGCTGATTAATGACATCCGCCACAGAGCTTTTCACGATAATCTTGTCGTTGCATCTCCTGATGTTGGTGGCGTAAAGCTTGCAAGAAAATTTGCTGAAGAGCTGGGTACCGATCTTGTTATTGTCGATAAACGACGACCAGCCGCTAATGTAGCTGAAGTCATGAACATTATTGGCGATGTTAGCGGGAAAAATGTACTGCTGGTTGATGATATGATCGACACGGCAGGAACCATTGTCAATGCGGCTAAAGCCATCCGCGAGAAAGGTGGTCTCAAGATTTACGCGGCTGCAACACACCCTATTCTTTCAGGACCGGCTATTGATCGCATTAATGCCTCGGTGCTTGAGAAGGTGATTGTTACCGATTCGGTCGTCACCAATCACGCTTATTCTGAGAAAATTGAAACCGTAACAGTCAGTCACCTTGTCGGTGAAGCAATCAAACGCATCTACGAAGATGACTCAGTAAGTTGCCTTTTCGACAGCAAAAATATTACCGAAAAACTAAAACAACTTCATTAAACACAAGCGATAAAAGAGATAAAGGAAGAGTATGGAAACTATTGTATTAGCTGTAGAGCCTCGTATTGTTAAAAAAGGAGAGGCTAATAAAATTCGTAAAAATGGTGTTGTTCCCGCTGTTGTGTACCATAAAGGCGAAGCGACCATTGCAATCAGTGTCAATGAACTGGTACTGCAAAAACTTGTACATTCTGCCGAGTCACATATTATTGATCTTCAATTCCCTGACGGCAAAATCAAGCGTTCATTTATTAAAGAGGTGCAGTTTCACCCGGTGACTGACCGCATTATTCACACCGATTTTCAGCTCTTCTCTGCTGAAGAGATTATTGAGCTCGAAGTACCTGTTGCTGTAACAGGAGATTCTATCGGCGTTGAAAAAGGTGGTAAACTGATGATTATCCTGCATGCACTTACCGTTAAAGGTAAACCGGAAAACATGCCTGATCACGTTGTTATTGATGTTACCAATCTTGCCATTGGTCACTCGATTCACGTAAAAGAGATTCCGATGGATTCCTATACTGATCTTCAGATTATGGACGAGCCTGACACTCCGGTTATTACCGTGCTTGGTGCCAAGAAAGAGGCAGAAGAAAGTGCAGAAACAGAGGCAACGGCAAGCTAAGAGTTGCTCAACTATTGTTAAAGTAATCGGTTCTATTTATTTGCAAAAAGCTGCTTTTCTTCACAGAAAAGCAGCTTTTTTTATGGTACAAAAAGATAAATTCTTTTTAACGGTTTCTACGCTTGACCGCAATTATAAGCCACTTGAAAGCCACTGGACGCTTCAACAACATTCAACGTTAGCCCTACAATCATTGAAGACAACAAAAGATTTCGGCAGCACACCTTCCCCGCGCAACGGTAAGCAACCAGCAAAAAACCTTTTTGTGATTGCTGCATTCGTCGTTTTTCTAACGATTCTGACCAATCGCCTTGATCTTGTTCTGATAAGTTTCCGTTCGCTCTTTACCTCGCTGATGCTGATGGTTTCAGCTCCTGAGGCTTTTTGGGAAATATTTACAGCGGATATTATCGAGTTTTGGATAGGAGCACTCTACCTTATTGTGGTGCCAATTATTTTGCTGCTGCTTTTGAGAAAATCGTTCCGTAAAAAGAGTGCCGCAACAGACAAAGAGAGAAGCCTCAGCAGCATGAGCCTGCGAGCATTTATGAAGCAATCGATTGCGCTCTATGCTTCCGCCATTATTTTTGTACTCTATTCAGCAGCTTTTCTCGCACCATTTATAGCGCCATTCAGCCCTTATGATCAGCAAGATTTTCTTGTAACGGCGTATCAGCCTCCCTTTTCAAGAGTAAATGCACTGGTGCTGAAACAACCGAAAACACTTACCATTCCAATACAGCAAGGCAATACGCCTGCAATTCACCGTGCAAACAGCCTTATCAGCGATTTTCAGGCGCTGAAAACACGCAATGAACCGCATGCTCTTCGCTTTGTGAATGAATATCATGTGAAAAGAAATAATGTTGTTTACCGTCAAGGCATTCGCACAAAAACCATGCCAGTTGAGGAGCTTGCCAAATCTGGAAAAGGAGACATTGCTCTTACACGAACCTTTATCCTTGGAACTGATCAATATGGACGCGACATTCTCAGCCGAGTTATTTATGGCTCCAAAATTTCGCTCTCGATAGGTTTTCTGGTGGTGCTGATTTCCGTTACGCTTGGCACAGTGATCGGTGTGACTTCAGGCTATTTTGGTGGCTGGATTGACGCTGTTATGATGAGGCTTGTTGATGTGCTGATTGCGTTTCCTGCCCTGTTTCTCATTTTGATTATCATAGCCACGTTTGGCAATTCAATTTACCTGATTGTGATAACGCTCTCGTTTACGGGTTGGATGGGAGTGGCACGTATTGTACGCAGTCAGGTGCTCTCGCTTAAAGAGCAGGAGTTCATTCTTGCGGCAAAATCGCTTGGGCTTTCAAATCTGCGCATCATCTTCCGCCACTTGGCTCCTAATACTATGACGCCGGTCATTATTGCCGCTACGTTGCGTATTGGCAGCATTATTCTCACGGAAGCCGGTCTCTCCTTTCTTGGACTCGGCGTTCAGCCGCCGACACCAAGCTGGGGAAACATTATCAACGAAGGTCGCGACAGTTTGCTCAATTACTGGTGGATTTCAACCTTTCCGGGCATTGCTATTCTGACAACGGTAGTCTGCTTCAATCTTATTGGTGATGGGGTTCGCGACGCACTTGATCCTCGCATGAGAGGCTAATTCGCATTGCATCAAAAGTGGTGACAGGTTATGAGAAAAACAACGCAGCTCTCGCTACTGGAAAAAACAATCAAAGAGCTTGGCTACACACTCCGCTATGAAAAAGGCAATTTTCTTGGCGGAGCATGCCGCATACGAGATGATAACGTGGTCGTGGTCAACAAATATCTCCCTTTGGAAGGGAAAATTTATACACTCGCGCTGGTTGTCAGCACCATCAATCCACCCGCACTTGCACCAGAAATTATCAAAATAATCGATGCAATGGTTGAGAACAATTTGTTTACAAAAGCTCGAAGCTAATTGCTTCTCCTGCCTTCCAGCATCTGACGATATTTACCAGAACCAATGCGCTGCGCACTATAAATGCCCGTATGTCCGGAAAAGAGATAACTGACAATACAGGCTAATGCTGCGAATGGACCAATTTCTGGACCAAACAATTCAATTGCCATAACTGTTGAGGCTAACGGTGTGTTCGCTGCACCTGCAAACACGGCAACAAAACCAATACCCGTGAGCAATGAATACGGAAGCTGCAACAGCGGTGCCAAGGTGTTGCCTAAGGTGGCGCCAATAAAAAACAGTGGCGTCACTTCTCCACCCTTGAAACCAGTTCCTAACGAAGTAACAGTAAACACCATTTTCCCCAGAAAATCCCAAGGCGCTATTGGTTGATGAAATGCCTCGACAATAACCGGAATACCAAGCCCTATATAGCGTTGTGTTCCAAAAGCCCATACTGCAACGGCAACAACAAGACCACCAAGAAACGGACGTAGCGGAGCATAGCGAACTTTTCGTTTCATAAAAGCCGCAATACCATGGGTGGTGTTTGCAAATATCATACCGGTCAAGCCAAAAATAATGCCGGCGGCAACCACCGAAATCACACTCCAGAACGCTATTGGTGCCATACCTGTCATCAGATAATGCGTATGCTGAACACCCCATGCCAAACCAACCTGATCGGCAGCAATAGCCGCCATAAAGCATGGAAAAATAGCATCGTAACGCATTCGACCAATGGCAAGCACTTCCAGCCCGAAAATTGCGCCAGCAAGTGGCGTCCCAAAAACTGATGCAAAACCTGCGCTAATTCCTGCCATAAGCAAAATACGCCGATCGGCAGGACTCATACGAAACACGTAGGTCAATTGATCTGCCAAGGTGCCGCCCATTTGCACGGCAGTGCCTTCGCGTCCGACCGAGGCTCCAAACAGATGCGAAATAATAGTCCCAAGAAGCACTAAAGGTACCATACGCAATGAAATCACCTTTTTGGGATCGTGGATTTCATCGATCAGCAGATTATTGCCTGCCTCAACGAGTTTACCTTGATGCAGATAAAGCCAACCAACCGCAAATCCTGCGAGAGGCAGCAGCCAGATAATCCATGAATGTGCCGCGCGAAAGCGTGTGGCAAAATCAAGAGAAAAGAGAAAAAAAGCAGATGCCGTACCAGCAAAAAGGGCAATAACGCCAGCAATAAAACTCCACTTGCCAATAGAGGGTAGTAAATCGATCTGTTCGGAAAATTGATGACGTTTCATTGGTACCAAGTTACGAGTTGCTCGAACTGGTTCTCATTAAAGATGCAGCATAATACCTACAGCTCCCATGTAACCAGGTTTCTGTAGGCATCATCAGCTCCAGCATGAAATGTCGGTAGCGGTTAAAGGAGGAATGCCATCTCCTGCTTGGATAGTAACAAGTTTCGTGTTAAAAAAAAAGCACAACGTGTAAAGCACTTCCTTCCAAAAATTATTTTTCATTCTTGAAAAAAGATGAGCAATCAGCTTTTTTTTTACCGTACTTATTAATAATGTTTTATCTAAAGACAAATGGTGGTTAAAACTGCGACAAACCTTCAACCCTACAAAAAGAAAAAAATTTTATCTTTTTTATTCATAATGACTTATCCTCTTTATTACTGGATTTTACCATGAAGCACTCAGTAACAACACGCAAGGAGTTGACAATTCTGAAGATTGAGGAAGAGGTGTTTGATTTTCGGCATAAAGCCGCTTTCAGCGCTGCTATTGATCTCATGGTCAACACAGAACACACCAAAAACCTTATTGTTGATTTCTCACAGGTAAAAGCCATTGATTCATGCGGTATCAGCTCTATGCTGATGGCTCACCAACTGGCAAATCAATCACATGGACTCGCAATTTTTGTCGCCCTCTGCAAGCAAATCAAAGACCTTCTAAAACTGACCAATCTCGATAAACAGCTTTATATTTTTTCATCTATCAATGAGGTGATGACGCTTATTGAGCCTGCTATGAAAAATAAACGGCATAGCAGGACCAAATCGGTATCACCGGTAGATGAGATTATTGATGAGTTACTAAGTACTGAGATTGACCTGGTTGTTCCACCTGATCTCCACGATGACCATTTGGTGGAGAGCCTTGATGAACCTCTTGATGATGCTGATAAGGACAACGAAGAAGGCGAAGAGGTGAGCGATCATCAAGAAAAAGAGGTGAGCCCAAAAAAGAGCAGACGCACCAGTCGATCCAAAAAAGCGTGAATTCTAATTACTGATAAAGCAATGGTGCCGCAAGCATTGAAACACGAAATTGTTCAACCTGACGGCGACTTTCTGCTATAATAGTATCAATCGGCTGTTGTTGTATAATCATCTGACTGAAAAGAGGTGTACCTGCAAGTTTATCGAAAAAATATCTCCCGTTACAAATCCCTGTTTTTTCAGGATAAAGGCGCTGAAGCTCAAGCAGAAGTGCTGTTGCTGTTCTGAATGGGTCGAATGTTCGTCGGTCAGTCACCGTCAGCTTTAAACCATAGCAAACCTGCCCGCTGAATTTTCTAAAACGGGAAGTAAACTCCACCTGTGCAAAAGAGACTCCCATTAAATTGTAACTCTTCACAGCGTTGAGAAGCTCTTCACTCTTGATGAATGGCGCTCCAAACTGCAGAAATGGTGCGTCCGTACCACGCCCTTCGCTTACCGCAGTTGCTTCAAGAAAAACCGTCGCGGGATAGACTATTGCTGTCTCAACATTTTTAATATTGGGAGATGGCGTTCTAAAGGTAAACCCATCCTGCTCATCGCCAAATTTCTGCCGTACATAACCCTGCATGGGAATAACACGAAGATCCAGCTTTTTGTAACGCTGCTGCTTGAGTAATAAGGCAATTTCCCCTACCGTCATACCGTGAATAAAGGGAACATCGACGGCTCCCACAAATGACTCATAACCAGGCTGTACCATAAAACCACTTTGTGCAAGTGGCGCTATCGGATTGGGACGGTCAAGCACCATAAATGGAGTGCCTGCCTGCTCACACGCTGCCATCGCATTGTTCATCGTCGAAATGTAGGTATAGCACCGGGTGCCAATATCTTGCAGGTCGAAAACAAGCACATCAATCTGGCGCAACTGTTCAATCGCAGGCTTTTTGGATTCACCGTACAGTGAAAAAACAGGCAACATATCAGCAACAAAAGCACTACCCACCTTTTTGCCAGCCTCAACATTTACGGCAAACCCATGCTCTGGTGCCATAAGAAATTTCACATCAACGCCATTACGGAGAAGAAGTGCATAGTTTGCCTCTCCATGACGCGTTACCCCCACAGCATTCGTGATCAACCCAACACGCAAGCCGGACAGCTCCTTGCAACAAGAGACTTCAAGGCGATCAATACCACATAGCAATTCAGCCGCTGATACAACAGGGATACTCCATGAAGCGATAGTAATGAGAACGGCAACAAGAGAAGTAAACAGCGTTTTTCGGAAAGGTGAAGAGTACATCATAGATAACATCAAATTTATAAATCAAAAGGATCATTCACCAACTCAAAAAATATATCTCTCTTCTCCTCACCAAAATGAATTTTGATATAAAAGAGATTGTCTTTATTGAAAATATCAGCACCTTTTTCAGCCGCATGAAGAATAATATGCCCTTTATGATGACCAAGCTCTTTTGCAAGATCGCTCCATTTTCGGAATACCAGATTCGTATATGACTCCCCCTCTCTTATACCTAAAACTTCAGCATCAGCAAGATCGCTGATAACGTCGGGAGTAGCAAGTAATGACATCTCTTTACCAAGCCAGATGGTGATAATTTCACAATGAAAAGGGAGAAAAAGAGAGTTTTTCAGACAAAACCCGTGCTTTTCTTGCCTGATAGCCTCAACAAAACTTTTCATAAGAGCCAATTAAAATGAAGCAATAAAGCGATATTTAAAAAAATAAAAGCCACAAAACAATATAAAATGGTAATAAAATGGGTAAAGAATATTTGAAGATATATTCCAAAAAGTCGGGCATATCAACCTCCGCCTGTGCGGCAATATTTTTCACCATAAAGTTTGGTGCATTACCAATATACGTCATGGCACCAAAAAAGACTGATGCAATCGAAATAGCCATAAGATAGATATCGGACGAAACATCTCCTGTGATTGGTGAGGCAATACCATCAGCAAAACGTTGTATATCCGCAGGTGAACCAATATCCACGCCAAACTTTCCCGCTGCTGCCGCTAAAAAATTGAGATAGGTTGGAGCATTATCCAGCACGCCGGAAAGAGTACCAGTCATCCAGTAAAAACGAGATACAGAAAAAGCCTCAGCTTGCGAAGCTGCATAACTTCCGATAAGCGCGAGTGCAGGAATCATGGTAAAAAAGATGCCAACAAAGAGAAATGCAACCTCTTTGATGGGCTCAAAATTGAACTCATTGCCTTTGAGCGCTTCACGATCGGCTGTTTTGTAGGAGAGAACAGCTACCACACACAAAATCACTTCACGAATACCAAATGGCAGATGAAACAACTCTTTTAAACTTGGAACATCGTCGATAATGGTTGGATCAAGAAAAACTGCTGCAATAATAACAGCAAGAAAGACAAAGTTTTTTGAGCCATTAATACTCACCCTGCCTTGCTTTTCAACCTTAGCGATGCCCTTGCTTTTGACCCTTGAATCGATCACAAAAAACAGCAGAAGCAAACCAAGAACCGTCACCAGCCACGGCAGCCACACTTTTAGCAACACCCAGAAAAATGGCACCCCTTTTAAAAATCCAAGAAAGAGTGGTGGATCGCCAATAGGGGTTAGCCCGCCACCAATATTACTGACAATGAAAATAAAAAAGATGATATGAAATGGCTTAAGGCGCCCTTCATTAATACGCATGTAAGGACGAATAAGCAGCATGGAGGCACCAGTTGTTCCAATAACATTAGCGATTAATGCTCCAAAAAAGAGCAAAAACGCATTTATGACAGGCGTACC
>CAIQSY010000105.1 GCA_903874585.1 uncultured Chlorobiaceae bacterium
ATCAGCTTCCCCTTTATCTGCGACAAAATCCACGGACGCGAGGTTCAGATTATAGCGACAGAACCCGAAGCCTGCCCGACGCTCACCAGAGGACCATACGTGTATGATAACGGAGATGAGGCAAAAATGACCCCACTGCTGCCAATGTACAGCCTTGGCCACGGCTTTATTCCGCCCGCAATTCACGCCGGTGGATTGCGCTACCATGGCATGGCACCGCTGGTAAGCCATGTCAAACAACTGGGACTGATTGACGCCACGTCTATTCCTCAGACAGAGTGCTATGAAGCTGCGCTGCTGTTTGCCCATACCGAAGGCTTTATTCCGGCTCCTGAAACCTCCCATGCCATCGCACAGACCATCCGTGAAGCGAAAAAGGCAAAAGAGGAGGGAAAAGAGAAGGTGATTCTGATGAACTGGTCAGGCCATGGGCTGATGGATCTTCAGGGTTATGACGCTTTCCTGTCAGGAAAAATCAGCGACTACCGACTACCCGAAGAGTTCCTGCAACGCTCACTTGCGGTCATCAAAGATCATCCGATACCACCACAAGCGTAAACACAAACACCCCGTTACTCTTGATGCTTTGCAAAAAGGCACAGAGTAACGGGATGTGTGAGATATTTTATTGGAAGGGATTGAAATATTCCATGAGGCGTGCGCTCTAAAAAAGCAACGAGAATCCTTTATCCTTTCGTTTAAACTTTTTTATCTCGGCCTTGTAAAATTTAATCTGTTGACTACAAATAAAATCCCTGAAGAGTGAAATATCCTCAAGCTCTTCGGTTTTATTTAATGCGTCAATATAGTCAGCTCTATCCTCTGTGAATATTTTAATGAAAGGTTCTTGATGATACATTTGTATGTAATTCATCATTAATCGTGATGTTCGCCCGTTGCCGTCCCCAAAAGGATGAATATTAACCAGGTTGTAATGGATATCAGCAGAGAGTTTTAAAATCTCATTATCAGAAACGTTATCGAGTCTTTGGTTAACATTCTCAATAAGTGTAATCAACAAATTCTCAACCTTGGAAAAATCAGGAAAATATTTCCTGTCGACATAGACTTGAGCTTTTCGAAAATCTCCCAATGAGGTATCAAATGTCCCTGACATTGTATTGACCACTCCACCAGTATTTTTCATGACAAGCCCCGCAACTTGTTGCAGTAACTCAATGCTTATCTTTTGTTTCTGCTTTGCAATCTCTTTCAGGAACATAAATGCTGCATAATAGTCTTTAACCATCAGGTGGTCAGTCAGTGGCTTACCTTTTGCTGTAATACCATTCTCCAGCAATACTTGAGTATCATTCTCAGTTAACGAACAACCTTCAATTTTGGTGGAATGATACACAATCGACATCATTGAAAACTTTTCATAATCAATGGCTTCTGATAATCCCGTTGCAAGATATTGCTTTTTTAATAGCTCTAATTCTTCCCAGATCATGCTTCTTCGTAATATTCTATCATTGATATCAGCTCATCTTTGGCGAGTTTATGGACGCTGAAATTCATTTACCAAACCGGATCTTTATTTTTTCAAAAACCTCTTCGCCAAGAATCATCTTTGCTATGCCAAATTCGATTTTCCTGCTTCTCCGTTCAACTTCTTCTGCCCAAAGCTTATCAACCTCAAGTTGAGTCGGCAGGTTAGTGCTGTGAAGAAGTTTATCAATTAAAATCAACCGATCGCCTGTTGGCAGCTCCAAAGCCTGCTCATAAATTTTTTCTGTCATCTGCATAGTTGCCAATAAACCACAAAAAAGATGGTGCAAAATGGCATTCCCTATTCATGGTGGCACAGTATGTATTTGACTATTATTTAAAGTAAGGGTTGACCAAACATTTTCGTGAGTTGTAATCACCAAGATTAAAATAAATGATACCCTTCAAAAACTTTGTTCTTGGATCTTTAAATATAGAGTCTTCCCAGTTATATCCTTCTGAGATTGACTCCATAGTTTCTTTATTAATCCTTACTTCATATCCACTAGATAAAGAAGACAAGACAGTAAAGTCGCCAGCTATACTCACATCATTAAGTTCTATAACAGCAAAATTTTCGCGCTGTTTGGTAAACTGTCTTTGTTTATCAATCTTGCGCAATAGTTTCTGTCTAACAGATGCCAATTCTTTCTGGGTATGTGTTTTAACATCTATTACAACTATCTTATCAGGATCAGGTATTGGGAAGTTTGGCATGATACAAAAAATTTCTAGATATGCTTTAATGCCATCCAGACGTTCGATAATAATGTCTGATTCAGATGCATCAAGTTCGATCTTTTTAATCAGGCCCTCATAAACTGAACGAATGTAGCTTCTATACACAATAACTTCAGAAAATATTGCTTCACAATTTTTCCAATCTTTCTTATTAGATTGAAGCCTTTTAGCGAAGGACTTCGCATGCTGTTCATTGTACTCATGAATGTCATTGAGGTATAATAATAGGTTGACATAATTCCTATGTATGTTGAGTAATCCATTTTCGCGACTTGCATAATATCCACGTCGATATTTTTGAAAGTAATCGATGTGGATAAGATCCGGGAATACAAACTGATCTTCTGTTTGATTTACAAAGTCTTTAACTATCATTTATCTACCTAATTTCTCTGTTAAGCCGAACGTGCGCTTGCATGCGCGGCGTTTAGCCGTCGCCTGCAAGCGATGGCTAGGTGTTTGAGCGTTGTTGAAAACCCACTCGGTGAGCTTCCTTGATTTGTTTCCTCTCTTCGTCGTCTTTTTGGTACTCTGAAATATATTTTTCTTTGAGTTCTTTAACTGCAACCCAAAACTTATGTATTTCTATCAACTTGGATTCCAGAACTCTTTGTGAACACTTTTCAATATTCTCTTCTGAATTTGGGGTATTAACAAGTAAAGTCGCCAATTTAATCTTGTCTTTTTTAACATCAGCCTTCCATTTTTCCATCATCCCAGACCTGAACATGCCTTTTGCGGATGCTACTGCTTGCCTTGATTTATCTGCTTGGTCGATTAACTCCTTAATTTGGTCAAGATCCGTTATTGCATTGTGAGTTGCTTTTTTTAACTCAAGGCGGAGGTCAAGTGATTTGAGATTGCTGGCTTTTCGGTACCCTATGATACCTGTAAAAGAACCTATTATTCCCGTCACCACACCAACATAACTAATCCAATGTGGATCTGCCATTTGACCCTCCGATTAAAGTATTTTCTGACACATAACATAGAAGTAACGCGCCTTACCCATGTTTCGAGCGAAAGGTCCGGTTGACTGCCAAGTTAGAGCGCACGCAGAAACTCAAAATTGATATGGCATTGGGGGAAAAGATGGCACCCAATAGCTTGACTCTCTTCCGTAATTTTAATGAAATTTACAAATCGCCCAAATCAATGACTGACGATGTCTTTAATAATGCCTCATTTTTCTTTTTAATTCGATTTTTCTCCATTTGCTTTTCTATCATTAGTCGCAACTGTCTCAATTCATCTAGCCAGCTACCTATTTTTAGTTTTTCTATAGAGGATTCATAAAATAAAATTTCATATGAGCCACCATATATGTTGTAATTATAGCTCACTGAATTTTGCAGTACAAAATCACCGTTATACAGTACGTACAAGTTACCAGAGTTGTAATACTCTCCATCAGGGCACGTTATAGATGTAATATCGCAAATTAGGATATCCAATTTGTTCCCATCTCGAAAAAATGAAAGCACTTTATCCGTATTGTTGATTTTTAATTGTTCTTTTAATTCTGGAAGAATAATCTTTGAAGTATCAATCACTATTCCTTCACACTCTTTATAGTATTCGTTTATCAGAAATGAAATATTTTTAACAACCGATTTATCTTTGAGTATTTGCAGAGCTTTTTCAATTTTTGCTTTCGCTTCATCTAACATTTTTACCTCCATAAGATTAACTCTAAATTATTAATTGTTATTTAAGGCGCGACTATGTGCTTGTTAATAAATAACTGTAAAAATTGAATTGTGATTAGACCCTATTCTATAGTCCTATTCGTCATGATTTTTTAATAATGCTTTACCAGATAGCATAATATTGACGGTTTTGGCGTATTTTTTTTATAGTTATTTTTAAACGGGTACTATGCAATGATAATTTAGCTGAAGCCCTTTTGAATACTATACTTATTCAAACGCTCACCCGTGAGCCGCGTGAGTGATACCGATGTTTTCAGCCTCAACCCATCAGCCGCAGTACAGCGCAGAGTTATGCCTCTTTATCGGTCAAGCGCACTCATGTCAAATCCTTGAACGGCTGGCACATGAGAGAATCCAGCAATCAAGGAACAGTAAAACCGATGAGCGCCATGAACAAGCTTGTACTTGAAGCGTGAATCCGGGGACATACTCACTACTTCCACCGGTGGTATTTCTGCATCCGCTTGAAATCCGCGCAAAACTCGCACGACCCTGTCATGGGCGGATGCCTCTTCATTGTCGTTAAAGACACCGGCGCTTAGATTTCGGCGGACTGGCTCTACTTCTTCAATGCTGACGCTGAAGATCTGTTTATTCGGGAAAGCGCTTGCATCGCCTCGGTAACAATTTAGGGAAGTTCTGAACCCGAGCATTCCGGCCTCGCCCCACCAGTCATCTCTCAATTCCACTTCAAAATCATGATGTGACGCTTTCATTCTGCTCAGTAGGCATAAAAATGTTTAGACGGATCTGCCTAATTCCGCAAAAAGCAGAAACTCCTTTCTGCACAACAAGGCTTACAAATTATTCAAAAAAATCACGTAACTTATTGTACAAGAAAATAATACAAAAGACAACGAAGAAATCAGCCAGAACGTAGCGATCGGCTTGCTTTTGTCAGGCTGTTATTTTCGTTGTGTGTGCTGCTGCTGCGTGCAATTTCAAACCCAGAGCACTTATGACTTTAAGAATGGTATCGAACTCTGGACTTCTTTCACCGGAGAGAGCCTTATACAGACTTTCACGAGACAACCCAGCATCCCGTGCCACCTGCGTCATACCTTTTGCCCTTGCGATGTCCCCCAATGCCTTGGTAATAAACGCTGTATCTCCATTTGCTTCTTCAATGCACATTTCCAGATAAGCGGCCATTTCTTCAGGAGTACGAAGGTGCTCGGATACATCATATTTTGTTGTAACGGTTTTTGCCATAGTTTACTCCTATAAATTTTGTGCCAGGTGAAGCGCAGTTTTTATATCTCTGGCTTGCGTACTTTTATCGCCGCCAGCCAACAGGATTATCACTGATTGTTTATGCTGTATGAAATAAACCCGATAACCGGGGCCATAATCAATACGCATCTCTGAAATCCCTTCACCAACAGGCTTAACATCCCCAGGATTACCCATAGCCAGCCTCTCAATTCTTGCCTGAATGCGTGCACGCACCCGGATATCTTGCAGGCTATCGATCCATTTGGCAAAATGGTTGGTTTTACGAATTTCAATCATAGCCTTAATGTAGCCTATAAGCTACACCTTATCAACAAGATTATTATGGGAAATAATGCCTAACAATAATTAGACTGATCCGCCTAAACCACAAATTTTTGAATTATAACCCACATTAAAAGCAAATTGCCAATCACGAAGAATACCTTTAAATTATTCACTATAAACAACTAAACCATTAACTGAGTATTCACTTCAGCTTCTTCTATGGATCAGCATAAAAACGCGTCTGGTTTGCTTGAGGGAACCCCACCATTACTCAAGCAGTGTTCCCAAACAATGAAATAAAATATGCAGGAAATAAATAAAAGATTTACTCGCAGGATACCTGACCTTCGCCTTCAGGAACGGGAGCTACCCTATCAACAAAACGTAGACTTCTCAAGCTGATGTAACACCACAATATCATCAATCCGGTTGAGAAATTCAAGATTGAAGACCCGTTTAAGCGCATCCTCAATGGTTGACTTCATAGCTTTGTAATTGCCGGTTGCGTCGTCAGCGGGAATAAAGCCCATACCATCGGTCAGCACGCCTTCATCCAGCACCTGAAGCAGAATGTTAAAGACATCGGGGATGCGCCTTCTCGATCTCGTCGATAAGCACCACCGAATAGGGCTTGCGACGAACCTTTTCGGTCAACTGGCCACCCTCTCTTCACCATCTAAAATCTAAAATCCAACATTAACCAACCGCCACCCAACTCCCATCAACGTCGCCCTTCACAACGCCAACAAGATTAAGCTCCGTGTTCTGAGAAAGATCAACCGCGATAGGAGCCTCCGACCAGTCAACGTGGTTGCGGGTCATGGTTTCGCTGCCAACGCTCTCCGGCACAAATATCCATTCATCGTGAGGAGCGGTCTCCAGACCAACCGCCATTTTCAGAATATTGAGCGCATCCGTTGCGCGGATTTTGCCATCGTGATTGACATCTGCTGCCAAGTATTGATAGGAAGATACGGCTGCACCAGCAGCGTTTGGATTAAGGCCGACTGCCATTTTCAGCGCGGCAAGCGCGTCTTCAGCAGTCACAGCGCTCCTTTCCGAAGTAAGAATAGTTGTATCTATCGTCAAGGCGTAAGTATCATGAAACATACCACAATGCTGATAGAGCCCGTCCATATCGGGAGAAATGCTGTCTGAAGCAATCCCTACAGAAGAGAGCATTGTATTACCTAACCACCCGGAGCTTAACAACAACTCAAAATGATCAGGATCGGCAGGCTCCGTTAACGTCAATGTGCCAAGGTGGAGAGAACCAGCAGCTATTGCTGTGGTGCCCATACCACCAAAAATAAAATGCCCTGACGTTTGTGTATTAGAGACAACTGTCCACCCTGATGGCAATCCACTGGCCTGTTGCCAGGTAGCAACTGAACCCGCCGAAAAGTTAAAGGCTAATTGCAGACTTGCAATCTCATGCTCTGAAATTGCCCATATCTCCACCGTGTGGCTGCCATCGGCATGAAGCTGGACATTTCTGAATTGGAGAGCCTCTGCACCAGAAAAATCAGGCACACTGCTCATGGTAGTGGTCACATCATGAATTGCCGCATTGGTTTTCCAGAAGGTAATACTACCCGACAACGTATGCTCCTCTATCGGTTGAGGCTCTGTTGTAAAATCATACTCAATGCCTGTGCCAACAGCATGACCAGCCAAATTCCTGACACTCCCTTCATCAAGCGTCACAACATAGTGTGTGTTATACGTTAAATCTGCCGTTGGGTTGATGGAAAGCGCACTACCGGAAAAGAGCAGCGCCTTACTCGTTGCAACGTCATAATATTCAACAATATCATCTGAAGATGAACCGCTATGGAGTGCTATGGTTCCAAGCCCTTGCTGAATTGCTTCGCTGAAATTCAGCACAATATCATTATAAACAGGAACATCGGCAGCCCCCTCTGTGGTGCTCCAGTGCCCACTCATGAACTGACTGCCATCCGCAAAAGTAATGGCTGAAACATTGTTCAACACCGCATTCTGATTGAGCCCAGCATGTTCAGAGATATAAGTAATACCTGCACTATCTGATTGTATAACATACTGATCTGGACTTCCAAGTAAATACAGCGTATCGAAACCACCTCCCCCATTAACAGAGAACGGATGAGCTGCTGTGCCGGGTTGTTCATCTAACGTATTGTTGTACGGTGTTGGATCAATCGAGACATAGCCGCCATTGTTAAGAGAATAATCAGGCAATAAATAGGTAATCGCATCACCACTCACTGGCTGATAGGTAACCTCAGTATTGGCAAGTGACACGCCATTAATTTCAACACGATCAATATAGACCTGCGAACCCGCTATAACAGGGCTGTCAATAGCCACCTTAATCTGTTTAATCATCATACTATCCACCTGAAAACTGAATGGCACAACATCACTACTCACAAGTCCTGTTGGATCAATCCAGGAGCTTGGGATATCACTTAACTGCTGAGCGCCCATATCAACACCATTGATAAAGAAATGTACGGTCGGCGTAACACCGTTAATGATAGTGCCATTGAGATAAATGGTCACCGTAGAACGAAATGTTTGGGAGCGTATAACTGCAGGATCATGCACAGCATCGGCTCTATTCAGAGAACGTGCATCGCCATACAACATAATGCGATCGTCGAAGCTACTGCCGATAAAACTGTTTTGATTAACCGCAAGATAGTTTGCACCACCATAAACACTGGTAACAAGAACACTTGCCTCTTTGCCATAAAAGGTATAACCAGTGACATCATAAAAACCGGCATCGTGCGGTGGATCATTATTCCAGAAAAAGGTACCGGATAACCACTCTGGACGTTCTGCACCACTCCATGTATTCAAAAAACTTTCATACCAGTGCGCTTGCGTCGCGTCGTCCCGTTGTGTTTCCGGCTGACCAATCAGCGCATCAGTAGAGAGGCTTCTGTTGGCAGCACCGGCAAAACTGGAGCAACCCGTTTCGGTGAAGATAATTTGCTTCTCTGTTATTGCTGCAATATCGGCCAGATAGCCCATCCAGCCTTGGGACGCCCATTCAGCATCAAGTTGTGCAACCGTCGGCGTCGCCATTCCAGTTGGAAAATCCGGATACACATCGACGCCAACATAATCAAGCTTATCCCAAAACTGGATTTGCCCAACTTCATTACTTGAAAGCCTCGTCACATCACTGAATGCAGCATAGGTCAGCTTGCCGCTATAAACCTCTCGCACACTGGCAATAATATCCTCCCAGTATGCCGTGTACTCTGGCTTCGTTGCTGCCAGCATTTCATTCCCAATCGAAAAAAGCGAAACGTGAGTGCGTTCTGCTACCTCAGCCCACTGCACAATGTAGTTTTTGTAGCCAGCA
>CAIQSY010000106.1 GCA_903874585.1 uncultured Chlorobiaceae bacterium
AATTGACGGGCAGTTGCGCTCTCGAACGCCATGCCAGAGGCAAGCGCTTCATCAACATGTTTTTTGACAAAGTTCATCTCCAGCGGTTCATCAGCTTTGGCAGCCTCTTTGACCAGCCGGTCAAGCTGATCCATGAGCAGCCCGAAAGCGTCGCGAAAAATCGGGCTGAGCTGCATGAGCACGTCAATACGCGGACGGCGGAGCTTCTCAAGCGGCACGAGACTGTAGTGGCTGATTTTGCCAAACGCATCGTAAGCCGGTTCAGCACCAAGCAGCCTGATCACCACAGCCACCGCTTCGCCTTTGGTCTTGATGGTATCGAGACCCCAGAGCACTTGGGCTATGGTTTCGGGATATTGTCCACCGCTCTCTTCGAGATGCTTGGCGATGATGCTCTCTGCAATGAGCGTACCACGCTTGAAGGCGAGCACCGACGGGATTCTCCAAGGATCAATTGAGTGAATGTTGCGCCCAGACGGGAGCACATTGACGCCATCACGCACCAAGTCGCCACCCGGACCGGAAGCGATATAGCGACCGTCGAGCACCTTCAGCAGCGCATCCATCTCGCCAGTATTGTCGCGAAGGGCTGAGAGAAGCTGCGATCCCTCACGAATCAGTTGCTCAACAAAGGGGGTATCGCCTGGCGAAAGTTGAACCCCTCCCGTGACCGATGCAAAAGCTGCCAAGGCATTTTTACGTTCAAAAAGCACCTGCTGAACAAAATCCCTGCAGGCGCTGTCAACCCATTCACGAAGCTGGATAGCCTCCTCCTCACCCTTTCGTGAACGACTCATCAGCTCCGCATAACTGTTGAAATTTTCACTTTTTTCCGACGCTGCCATAAAAAGAGAGGGCAATGTTCTTGCATCCTCTTCACGGTTTTTCAGCGTTTCAGTCACCGTTATAATCTGCGCTTCCGGCGGACTCGCTTCACCGAAAACATGCAGCGAATTGGAGATAAGGCGGTTTTCAAGATCACTGATATAAATATAAAGTCTGCTGACATAATCACGGAAGTTTTCACCTTCACGGCGGGGACAATCGTCAGTGAGGTTGAGAAGTTCCGCTTTCTGCATCACCGCCTCCTCAATGCAAGAACCATCAGCCGGACTACGTTCAAACGAAGATGACGCTGCAAGATGTCTCTCGCGGAAATCTACGAGCAGCTCTTTCAGCGCAGGCAGCTCCTTGTAAAGACCGGCACGAGACAGCGGCGGCACCACATGGGAGACCATTGTAGCAAGACCGCGCCGCTTGGCGATGGTGGACTCGCTGGGGTTATTGACCGGATAGATATAGATATGCGGCACCTCCCCGAGAAGGGCATCAGGCCAGCAATCGCCTGTCAAGCCCGTTTGTAGGCCAGGCATCCACTCTGCAGAACCGTGCATACCCACATGCACCATTGCGTGCGCCTGAAACTCGCGGCTGATCCAGCGGTAGAAGGCGATGTACTGGTGATGCGGCGTATTGGCTTTGTCGAACAGCAAGCGCATAGGATCGCCCTGCACGCCAATGCGCGGCTGTACGCCGATAAAAATATTGCCAAATCGCAGACCGCCGACAAACACATCGTGCTCACCCATTGGCACAATCTGACCGGGAAATTTCTCCCACCGCTCATCAATACGTTCACGTTCACGCGACGTTGTCAGCTCTCTGAAGATGTCGTAACTGACCTTCACGACATCATGCTGATTTTGCTGAAGCTGATACTCTGTTGCTCGATCAATCGCATCGAAGAGAGCATCGGATGAATCGGGTAGCTTGCCGACATTGTATCCCTCTGTTTTCAATCGCTGAAGTGCAGCAAAGAGTGTTCGCGGCACATCAAGCAGCGCTGCTGTGGCTTTCTTGCCAAGACCGGGCGGATAATCGTACACAATAAAAGCTACTTTCTTGTCGCGGTTGGGCGTTGCACGGAGCCGTAGCCACTGCTTCGTAAGCATCGCTAACCGCTCAAGGCGCTCGTGAACCGTCTCGATTTTACCATCCTGCAAAGCTCCAAGAATCACCGGACAGATTGCGCCATCCATTTCAGGAATAGCGTAGGTAAAGGTGATCTGCATTGGAGAAACGCCAAGCTCTTTCCATGACTCAAAGCCCTGCGTCAGCAGCGGCTGCGCAATCATGTAGGGAACATCGAGCTTCGTCATAATGTCGTGACGCGCTTCAGCCGCAATGCCGGGCTTGGTGGAACCCGCCGGACCACCCACAAGCCCGAAGCCCATCATGTTCACCAGCAGATCAATCTTCTCCTTCACCAGCCAGTCGCGTACCAGCACATGCCCCTCAACGCCCATCACAAAGGATGGAAACAGATGAATTCCCTGCTTTTCAAGCACACGAATCGTGTTGTCGATATAGGTTTTTTCCTGAAGCAGATGTTTACGAAAAAAGAGAAGACCAACGCTCTGCCCCTTGTCAAGATTGATGCCCCGCTTTTTCTGCCAGCTTTTATAGCTCTTGACATCGGTAAAATAGACCGGTGCATCGGGATGGTAAAGCCCCATGTTCGGTACATCAACAATGGCACCGACCGTCACCGGCTCACTAAAATATTCACGCAGAATCAGTCGGAACATGTTGGCGATATTCTCCGCCGTGGGCTGCATCCAGTAAGAATAGACCATCAGCCAGTTCTTGAAATCCTTCGCCTTGTTGGGCACCAGTGGCAACATGGTTCGCATGATTTTCATCAGCTTCATATAGCCGTAGAAGGCATCTTCATCACGACCCTTCACCAGCATTTTCGCCACCTTTTTCACCATATCGGGCATACCCGCCTTGCCATCGCCAGTGGAATAACTGCCAACTTTGGTGAGCGCCATCGCTTCAGGCATGGACTCAAAAATAAAGAGCGTCTGCACGTTGGGCGCTCGACTGAGCTGCTCTTTAAACCAGTCAATCTGCTCCTTAAA
>CAIQSY010000107.1 GCA_903874585.1 uncultured Chlorobiaceae bacterium
GCGCAATATTCAGTTAAAGCGCGGTACTAATCCCCCGGTATCTATTGATCTTTACGATATGTTGCTTTATGGCGATAAAAGTATGGATCGTTTCCTGCAGGATGGCGATGTTATCTACATTCCGGAGGTTGGTCCTCTGGTCGCGCTTTTTGGGAATGTAAAGAAGCAGGCAATTTTTGAGTTAAATAAAAAGACGACGCTTTCGGAGGTTATTGATTGGGCTGGCGGGTTTGAATCGGCTGCCGATCAAAAAGCGATTATTGTTGAAAAAAGTGTTGATAATCGGTATCAGACTCTTGCCGAGCTGAAGGCGAATAAGGCATCGGTTGCAAAAAAGCTTTCAAAAATAGTGTTGCAGCCTACGGATATTATTCGGGTCTTTTCACCTGGAGCTATTCCGTTTAAGGTTAAGGTGGCTCGAGCTTTTGTGTTGGTCAATGGTGCTGTTAAGCAGCCTGGTGTGTTTCAAATTGAGAAGGATGAAACGTTAAAAGGGTTGTTGACGCGCACGGGTGGCGTTAATGATAAGGGTTTTGTGTATGGTACGGTGTTTACTCGCGAAAAGGTGAGGGCTGAGCAGCAGACGCAGATTAATGAGGCGGCAGATCGGTTTGAAAAGGATCTTGAAGTTACATACAGGGAGAGGCTTGCTCGTGAGTCAAATCCTGAAGAAAGTATGGTGCTTCAGCGGCAGATTGCGTTTCAGCGTGGTTTACTTGCTAAATTGAGGGCGTTTAAGGCTGATGGTCGTATTGTGCTTAACCTTAAAGAGTTCGACAGCACAATTAACGATCTGCCCGATTTTCCACTTGAAGATGGCGACAGAGTTTTTATTCCTGAAAAATCAACGACGGTGTCAGTGTTTGGGTCAGTGTTTCAGCAGAACACGTTTATTTACAATCAAGACTATAATGTTAAGGATTATCTGAAAAAAGCTGGTGGAGTTAATCCCACGGGCGATAAATCGAGAATGTATAGAATTTGTGCCGATGGCTCCGTGCAGAGCAAAAAGCAGGGTGGATGGAAAGGCTCTATTCATCCGGGCGATGCTATTGTGGTTCCTGAAAAGGTTATCGATATTAATGGCAGAAGTCCAAGTCTCGTCTCAATATTAATGGATTGGACAAAAATTCTTTACCAGTTTGGTATTGGTGCGGCTGGTCTTCAAACGCTTAAAAATTGATTGTTTGACTAATATGCCTGAGCAACCAACCCGGTACGTTACTCCGCAGGATCCTATTGACAGTGAAATCAGCTTGCTGGATCTTGCCATAACAATTGCGAAGCACAAAAAGCTTATCCTTGGAGCGCCATTTCTTGCGGCAGTTGTTGCCGTTGCGGTTACGTTTTTTATGCCAAAAATCTATACGGCCGATACAAAAATTCTTCCTCCTCAGCAGCAGCAGTCGAGTGCGTCCGCGCTTCTCGGGCAACTGAGTGCAATCAATGGTCTATCCTCTGCTGCCATGGGCATAAAAAACCCGAACGACACATACATAGCCATGCTCAAAAGCCGTACAGTGCAGGATAACTTGATCCGCCGGTTTAAGCTTCAGGTGGTGTATGAAACAGATTCTCCGGAAAAAACTCGCAAACAACTGACAGATGCAACCACAATTACATCAGGGAAAGATGGTATTATTGAGGTAAAGGTTGACGATCAGCATCCAAAACGGGCAGCTATGCTTGCCAACGCCTATGCCGATGCCCTGCAGGAAATGATGCAGTTTTTTGCTGTTACTGAAGCCTCTCAGCGTCGCCTTTTTTTTGAAAAGCAACTGCTGCAGGCTAAACAATCCCTCAGTGAGGCTGAGGTAGCTCTCAAACTGTTGCAGGAGAAAACTGGTGTTATTAAGCTCGATTCTCAAGCGCAAATTATTATCAGTACAGCAGCGGCGCTTAAAGGGCAGATTGCCATGAAAGAGGTTGAGCTTGGCGCTATGCGTACCTTTGTTACCGGCAATAACCCCGATTATATCCGTACACAACAAGTGTTAGCGGGTTTGCGAGGTCAGCTTACAAAAGTTGAAACGGGTTCGGTAAGCACAAATAAAGTGCCTGAAACTGGTCTTGAATACATCCGTAAGGTTCGCGATGTTAAGTATGCTGAAACCATTTATGAAATGCTGGCAAAGCAGTTTGAAGCGGCTAAAATAGATGAAGCTAAAGAGAGTTCCGTCATTCAGGTGCTCGATAAAGCGCTGGAGCCTGAAAAAAAATCCAAGCCAAAACGACTTATCATTGTACTGCTTACAGCCGTGGCAACTGGGTTTATCGCTATGCTCTGGGCATTTATTATGGAGTCTATCCAGAATGCCAAAAAAGAGAGCGAAACGGCTGCTCAGCTTGAGGCACTACGCAAACAGCTTCGCTGGAACTGAATAAACCTATTATTTTTTTGTCTGAGCAACTTGTCCCTGGAATAATCTCGTGTGTCATTTCAGTGCTTCTGGTGGTATCAAAAAAATGGCACGGTAAGCATTCGCTCGATACCACGGTTGGTGTCCAGAAGTTCCATGTGGAGCCCACGCCTCGTATAGGTGGTGTTGCTCTGTTTTTAGGGTTGATTGCTGCCTGGTGGCTAACTTCAGGTTTAACAGCACAACTGCTCGGTCAAATGCTTGTTGCCAGCTTGCCATCATTTGCTGCGGGTTTAACTGAAGATTTAACCAAAAAAGTTGGTGTTCGCGATCGTCTTATTGCCACTATGCTCAGCGCTGTGGCGGCATGGTGGCTTACGGGCTACAGCCTTACTCGTGTTGATGTCTGGGGCGTCGATGTTTTAATGGCGTATCTCCCCATTGGTGTAGCGTTTACCGCTTTTGCTGTTGCTGGAGTGGCAAATGCCACCAACATTATTGATGGTTTTAATGGGTTAGCTGCGGGCACGGTCATGATCTGTTTTACTGCTCTTGGCTTGATTGCATGGGAGGTTGGTGATCTTCAGCTAATGGAGTTGTCTGTTCTTATGACCGTCGTTATCGCCGGTTTTTTTGTGGTTAACTTCCCTTTTGGAAAAATATTTATGGGTGATGGTGGAGCCTATCTGCTTGGCTTCATGCTTGCTTGGATTGCAGTAATGCTTCCGATGCGCAATCCGCAAGTTTCAGTATGGGCGCCTTTGTTGGTATGTGGTTATCCCGTTATGGAAACAGTTTTTAGTATGGGCCGTCGTTACTGGAACAAAACTCATGCCGCTCAACCTGATAGTGCTCACTTGCACAGTCTGATAAAAGTTAACGTAGTAAACGGTATTGTTCCTCATTTACGTCAACCTCTACGCAATAGCTTGGTCGCACCATTGTGCTGGGTATTTACAGCGTTTATGGCTGCTATCGCCGTCTGGCAGTACAATCATATCGGTTTTCTTCTTACAGCATGGTTCAGCGGTTTTATTATTTACGCCATAATCTATAATCGCTTAAGACGCGATGTAACTTCTTGATGTCAAACGCCATGTCAACACACCAGGCAAGCGCCACTAAAGTCGCCCTTATAACCGGTATCACCGGTCAAGACGGCTCTTACCTGGCGGAGTTTCTGCTCGAAAAAGGTTACGTCGTGCACGGCATCAAACGCCGCTCCAGCCTGTTTAACACTCAGCGCGTGGACCACATCTACCAAGATCCGCATATTGACAACGCCAACTTTACCTTGCACTACGGCGACCTTACCGACACCAGCAACTTGGTGCGCATTGTGCAAGAAACTCAGCCCCATGAAATTTATAACCTTGGCGCGCAAAGCCATGTGGCGGTGAGCTTCGAGAGTCCCGAATACACTGCCGACGTGGATGGCATGGGCACCCTGCGCATTCTGGAAGCCATTCGTATTTTGGGGATGGAAAACAAAACCCGTTTTTACCAAGCCAGTACCTCTGAACTGTATGGTATGGTGCAAGAAACTCCGCAGCGCGAGACCACGCCATTTTATCCACGCAGTCCCTATGCCGTAGCAAAAATGTATGCGTATTGGATTACGGTGAACTACCGCGAAGCCTACGGCATATATGCCTGTAACGGCATCCTGTTCAACCACGAAAGTCCACGTCGCGGCGAAACCTTTGTAACCCGCAAAATCACTCGTGGCCTGGCCAACATCAGCCAAGACTTGGAAAGCTGCCTGTACATGGGCAATATTGATGCCCTTCGCGACTGGGGTCACGCCAAAGACTATGTGCGTATGCAATGGCTCATGCTGCAGCAAGATCACCCTGAAGACTTTGTTATTGCCACCGGTGTGCAATACACCGTGCGTCAGTTCATTGAAAAAACCGCGACCGCGCTGGGTATGCAAATTCGCTGGGAAGGCGAGGGTGTCAACGAAGTGGGTTATTGGATTAAACCTCATTGCCTCGTCCCCATCATCCGCATTGACCCTCGCTACTTCCGCCCCACCGAAGTTGAAACCCTGTTGGGCGATCCCGGCAAGGCCAAACAAAAACTCGGCTGGGTGCCTGAAATCACGTTGGATCAAATGATTCAAGAGATGGCGGCTACCGATTTGGCTGAAGCCAAAAAGCATGCTTTGCTTAAAAAGCACGGGTACAACGTGAACGTAAGTGTTGAATAAAATCAAGCGCTAAACCGCCTCTGCAAAAAAAGTACAAGCAGCTATAAAAAAATCCTCAGTATAGGCGCAGCGCTACCATTTTTTGCACCCCACAGAGAATCTAAGTTATTTCCAGCAACATTGTATGATCGTTGTGTTGATTCGGTTTTAAGCAATGAGGACAAAAAAATGGGTTTTAATCACGGGCGCATAGTCCCGTCATGAACTCCAACCTGATATGAACCACATAAGAAAACTGATAACCTTTGACTGGGCCATGAAGCGGTTGCTGCGCAGCAAGGTCAATTTTGAGATACTCGAAGGCTTTTTAAGCGAGCTTCTTGGCGAGGATATTACCATTCTTGAAATTCTGGAGAGCGAAAGCAACAAAGAGAGCAGAGGCGACAAATTCAACCGTGTTGATCTCAAGGTAAAGAACGGAAAAGGCGAACTCATCATTATCGAAGTGCAGTATGACCGGGAATACGATTACCTGCAGCGGATACTCTATGGCACCTCTCGGGTTATCACCGAGCATCAGAAGGAAAGTGATAATTATGCCACATTGGTTAAGGTTATCTCAGTCAATATTCTCTACTTTGACCTTGGGCATGGTTCTGACTACATCTATCATGGCACAACAAGCTTCACAGGCATACACGACCACGACATCCTGAAGCTTGACCGTCGTCAACAGATACTGTACGGCAAAAACAGCATCAGCAATCTCTCTACCGAGTACTACCTGATCAAGGTAAATAACTTCAATCGCATGGCCACAACAACGCTTGACGAGTGGATATATTTTCTTAAAAACCAGGAGATCAAGGATGAGTTCAAAGCAAAAGGTATTCAGAAAGCAAAGCAATCATTTGCCCTTCTGAGCATGTCGGACGAAGAGCTTCGTGCCTACAACAGTTATCAGGATTCCCTGCGCGATGAGGCAAGTTATATCGAGACCAACTATTATAGTGCCAAAATGGAAGGCAGAGAGGAAGGCATAACTGAAGGCAGAGAACAAGGCATTGAGGAAACAACGAGGACGATAGCGATAAAGCTGATAGAACAAGGCACGGAGATTGACATCATCAAAACGGTGACAGGGTTAAGTGTTGCGGCGATAGAAGAGCTGGTGAAGAGCGTCTCATAATGTTTATAACGAACAGACAAAAAGAGTTATGTGCAAAGTAAATCCCCGCGTTGACTTCGCGTTTAAAAAGCTGTTTGGCAGCGAAGAGAACAAGGATCTGCTGATCTCTTTGATTAATGCTATCGTCTCCACGGATGATCAGGTTGTGGAAGTGGAGTTGAAAAATCCTTATAACCTGGCTGATTACCGGGCGGGTAAAATCTCGATCCTCGATATCAAGGCTAAAGCTGAAAATGGTCGCTGGTTCAATGTCGAAATGCAAATCAGGGAAGACAACAATTTCGACAAACGCGCTATTTATTACTGGGCAAAACTGGTGACAGAACAACTCAGCGAAGGGATGATGTATAAGGAGCTGAAGAAAACCATCAGCATTAATATTCTTGATTATGACTTTGTGCCCGATACAACAGAGGTTCACAGTTGCTACAAAATAATCAATACGGCAACAGGCAAAGATGACCGTCTGCACGATGTTTTTGAGCTGCACTACATCGAGTTAAAAAAGTTTACAAAAACATCCCATCAAATTCAGAGCGCGCTGGATCGGTGGAGCAGCTTTTTGACGACTGCGCATCAGCTTGATCGTGAGCATACGCCAAAAGAGCTGGCATCCGACAAAAACATTGTGAAAGCCATTGCCGCCATTGATCGCATGTTTAACGAAGAGGAGCGTCAAGTTTACGACATTCGTATGCAAGAGTTCATCGATGTCGCAAGTGCCATTGCCACAGGAGCCGAAAAAAACATTGCGAAAGGTAGAGAGGAAGGTCGAGTGGAAGGGCAATCGATGCTACTCCGCAGGCTTCTGGAACGTCGGTTTGGCGCACTGCCAGAGTGGGCAACGGAGAAATTAAGCAGCGCAACTGAACAGGAGCTGGAAACATGGGGAGACGCCATACTCACCGCACCAACACTGGAAGCGTTTTTCAACATCGACACACCCTATTCATGAATGCAATTCCGGAAAAGCTAACTGACGCCATGAACCCCCGATCACCACGAAAGCTGATTACCTTCGACTGGGCAATGAAGCGATTACTTCGCAGCAAGGTCAATTTTGAGATACTCGAAGGCTTTTTAAGCGAGCTGCTTGGCGAGGATATCACTATCCTTGAAATTCTGGAGAGCGAAAGCAACAAGGAGAGCAGAGTCGACAAATTCAACCGTGTTGATCTCAAGGTCAAGAAAGGCAAAGGCGAACTTGTCATTATCGAAGTGCAGTATGACCGGGAATACGATTACCTGCAGCGGATACTCTATGGCACATCCCGGGTCATCACCGAGCATCAGAAGGAGGGTGATACCTACGCGACATTGGTCAAGGTTATCTCGGTCAATATTCTCTACTTTGACCTTGGTCATGGTTCTGACTACATCTATCATGGCACCA
>CAIQSY010000108.1 GCA_903874585.1 uncultured Chlorobiaceae bacterium
GACTCTTCAGCATGCAGCGGGGAAACAGCAGTGAGAAAAAACAGCACTATCCAGAGATTGATTTTTGCTTTCATACCGAAATAGTCTTTTCTCTTTGTGTAATCATCAGCTTTATAACCCGGTTTGCATCTTCGACGACCTTTTCCCTAAATCCTTGCGGCTTATTTTTCAATTTTTTAGCAATACACTAAATCATCATTGTAATAACAAGGGAAGCACTCAAAACTAACGTAGATAACGTTTCATTTTCTCTTATGTGATTAAAAGATTGCTAATAAAGTGAAATGTATGAGTGACTTACAAGCGAATACCATAAAAATACCATGAATGCGGTATATCCATTTTTGTGAGTTGTTATAAATTAATCGGGAAGAAAACTGCTTAAAAATGGTGAAATAGTATTTAAGGAATCAAATAACAGGGGGGAGTAACATATTTATGGTATGTAATATGCCGTTTAAAAGGGATTTGTAGTGTTCGCTTTATTGTTGATTTTAAACCAATTAAATTACTGTTAAGCCTAAACTATGGATAATACTACTTGGTTTTGTTCGCAAACGAAGACGAAATAACTGTTATGACTCCAAATATTATATCAAGAAATTTTTGTTGTTGTTGCTTACGAATAAGGTTAGGCATAAAAGTTATCGTTCTCATGTAAGACTTATATATAAAAAAGTTTATAAAGGAGCCGATTCATGTTTTCAGAGAATCGGCTTTTTGTTTCTCGGAATAATAAAAGAAAATCCTGAATACGGGGAAATATAATAATGAGTCAAAGTGTGCATCAGATAAAAAACCTGAAATATTTTTTTGAAGATATGGAAGCCCGATTATCTCGTTTTAAGAGTCGTATCGTAAATAACGATTTTGCTGGTGTGGCAATATTTAGGATCAAGATTAATAGGCTCAAATATCTTGGTCGAAGCAAAGGAAAAGTCCTTTTTCCGAAGATAGCTGTGAGTAAGATATGACGAACAATAATGTAATAGTAGCCTCTGAAAACGGTAGTGCTAAAAGAGCGGGACACTCAACACTGCCAACTGCCGGAGTTGAAGAGCTGGATAATACGTTGAGTTTTTCGGCACACCTTCAACAGCAGTTAAAGTTGCCGGATAATCGCCCAGTAAAGCTCTCCGTCAAAAATCTTGTCATCGGCTACCTCGATAAGCAGACCGGCCATACTATGGTTGCTGTTGATAAGGTGAACCTCGATGTCAGGGAAGGGGAGTTCGTAACAATCGTCGGCCTTTCAGGTTGTGGAAAATCGACATTTCTCAATGCTATTGCTGGCCTGGTTAAACACCAGTATGGCGAAATAAGGGTAAATGACCGGATTGTAAATGGACCGGGTACTGACAGGGCTATGGTGTTTCAGAAGGCATCCTTGCTTCCATGGAGAAAGGTTGGACGTAATATCACTTATGGACTGGAACTTGGAGGAATGAAGCCAGCCGAAGCAAAAGAAAAGGCGAGTTACTTCGTGAATTTGATTCGTCTAAACGGGTTTGAAAATCATTATCCCTATCAATTGTCGGGAGGAATGCAGCAGCGAGTGAACCTTGCACGTGCATTGGCCTGTGATCCCGAAGTACTTCTGTTGGATGAGCCATTTGCTGCTCTTGATGCTATTACTCGCGAACTGATGCAGAACGAACTTTTGGAATTGTGCGAAAAGGTAGGCAAGACAGTTCTGATGGTCACTCATCAGATAGATGAAGCGGTGCTTCTTTCGGACAGGGTTATCATTTTTGCAGCTCGTCCTGCTTATGTGTTGGCGGATATCACTATTCCTATTTCTCGTCCGCGTAAAGGTCATATCAAGGATTCAGAAGAGTTTCGGAACCTGATGAGCC
>CAIQSY010000109.1 GCA_903874585.1 uncultured Chlorobiaceae bacterium
GTTTGTCGCGCAGTATCCAGCCCGCAAGTTCCGCAGGCTCAAGTTTCCCGAACGAAACACCCATCATCACGGTGAATGAGTCGGTTAAGCGATGTTTGCGCAGCAACGATGTTGCCCACAGGTAATCATCGTTGCTGGCAATGACGATTTTGAATTCAAAGTGTTTTCGATGTTGATTGTCCGCCTCAAGCGCAAGGCGAATGTTGTCGGGATGATTCTGCTCTGCCACTCCAGTTGATGGCGTTTTGAGATCGATAATTTTATGGATTCGCTGATCAACCTTTTCGACAGAGATAAAGCCTCCGGTTTCCAGCAAAACCCTCTCTCCGGCATCGCAAAGTTTCGTCATCAGCGGATAAACTGCCGGTTGACGCAAGGGTTCGCCACCAGTAATTTCCAGCACAGGTGCCTCAAACCTTACCGCTTGGCGAATAATCTCATCAAGCTCAAGCCTCTTGCCGTTGTGTTCAGCATAGGTGGTATCGCAGCCGATGCAGCCGTGGCCGCAGCCCGCAAGCCTTATGAAAGTGCAAGACCAACCAGCAAAGGAACCTTCGCCTTGTATCGAGTGAAAAATCTCGCTGATGTTGAGTGTGCTGAGGCTCATCATTTTTGACGTGTCAGTAATTTTTCCAGCGCATCAGGGTAGAGAGCGTGCTCACATTCAAGTACGCGAGCTGCGAGTGTCTCGGGCGTATCGTTTGATAAAACCGGCACGCTTCGTTGCAGTAAAAGAGCACCCTTGTCGTACTCCTCATTCACAAAATGCACGGTTGCGCCCGTTTCTGTTTCACCTGCCGCAAGCACAGCGGTGTGAACGTGAATACCGTACATACCTTCGCCGCCAAATTTCGGGAGCAATGCGGGGTGGATGTTGAGCATCTTATCCGAAAATGCAGCAACCACAACATCTGGTACTTTGCGCATATAGCCAGCAAGGAGGATGATATTGACCTGATTTTTTTTGAGTTCTTGCAACATGGCTGCTGCAAAGTCGTCAAAAGAGGCAAACTGCTTTTCGGTAATATGGAATGTGGCGATATTGTTTTCATGAGCAAACTCCATTGCTCCGCACTGTGAGCGGTTCGAGACACAGAGCACGATTTCTGCCGAGAGCTGCCGCGCGGTGATTGCCTGAAAAAGCGCCTTGAAATTGCTGCCTCCACCGGAGCAAAATACGGCGATACGGGTTTTGTTCGTCGTCATAATTGTCATGAGTTTGCATTTTTTCTCACCATGTTGTTGTTTCATAGCTCTTTTTCAGCGCTATTTCCTCCAATATTTTGTAAACAAGCTATTACTTCACGGCAGCGTTACAAATTTTTGAGCGAAGCTACCGTCACTGTTAATCAACAATTCGCTGTAACACTTTGGTGCATACCGAAAGCTTCCCCCATTAATAAAGGTTATGCCATCCACCGAGTACGATTGAAAACGGTGAAAATGGCCGTGCAGCACCAATTTGGCTTGCATCAGTTTCATCACGGCAAGAAACGCTTCACGGTTTTTCAACTCCATCGTCCAGTCGAATGCTTGATCAATCAGTGAATCGGTACCATATACTTTATAAGCGTGGTGACACAAGCCAATGACAAAAGAGCCGTGTAATGATGAGAGTACTCGTTCATTGTTCAATGCGTTCAGTTGACTCTCAGCAATTAATCCTCGGGCACCAAGTGGATTATCGGCAGGATACCAAGGATAGACGGAGTTCAGTGCGGCAAGAGCAATCTTTATGAATGGAAAGTTGATGATTTTTATAAAAGGAAATCCCTTATCTCCAGCAGCATTGCCACTGATCAACTCTTGAAAAAAAAGACAAAACTCACGTATTCTACGTTCACAAGCAATTTTTCTCAACAAGGATAATGGGTTCATTGCATTATAAAAACGCATCTCCTCTTCAAGATTAATTACATCATGATTTCCGGCAATTATCGTTGTTTTATCCCAATTGTAAAGCCCGTGGTACTCAAGTTTTTCTTTGACAAGATGCCAGTCGCCACGATCAGCATTATTGCTTAAATCGCCAGAAATAATAAGATGATCAAATCTTGCCTGATTAAAATAGTCAAGCAGATAATCAAAATCAGCAAGTTGACGACGATCCTGTTTGCCGGAAAAATGAAGATCGGATATGTGCGCTATTTTTACGTTTTCTGTAATCAATTTTATAAGACTTGCGGTTTTCAATTGTAAAACACTAAATTGCGCACGATTTCAACAATCGTAACAGGCATGAAACAAAACGCAGCCATAAAACAACCGATGCTTACCATTGCCTCTATTTTCCTGAATTCAAGCTGCCAGCATCAATAGAAATCATTATACCGCTCAACTATGCAAAAAAAAATACTTGCACTTAAAGAACTTACACAAAATCTTTGGTGGTCGTGGGATACAGAAGCTAAACAGATTTTTGAAGAGTTATCTCCTTTGCTTTGGCAACGCAATAATCATAATCCGGTTGCCCTGCTGCAACACATTTCTGAAAAGGAACTTATCGCACGATGTCAGTGCGAGTTTGGTGAAAAGATTGATCGCGTTTATTCCCGCTTTATCGCCTATCTGAACGACAAAAACACTTGGGCTGCTAACAATGCGCCAGAGCTGGTGGAAAAACCTGTAGCTTATTTCAGTGCAGAGTTTGGAATCCATGAGAGTGTCAGAATTTATTCTGGTGGTCTTGGTGTTCTTGCTGGTGACCATCTGAAATCCGCCAGTGATCTTGGCATTAATTTTATTGGCGTTACACTGTTTTATAAAGAGGGTTACTTCCGCCAGTATCTCAACCATGATGGTTGGCAGATGGAGGATTATCCTTTGCAATCTCCAGAAGCGTTGCCAATTGAGAAAGTTGTTGATGCCGATGGTAATGATGTGATTATTTCGGTCAATATTGCGCAGAGTGAAGTTTTTGCACAGGCGTGGTGCTTGAACGTTGGTCGTACAAAACTCTATTTGCTTGATACGAACATTCCTGCTAATGAACCACACTATCGTGATATCTGTTGCCGGGTTTACGGTGGTGATCAGAATATGCGTATCAATCAGGAGATTCTGCTTGGTATTGGTGGCGTGAAACTGATTGCAAAGCTTGGTGTGGAACCAACAGTGTATCACATGAATGAAGGACACTCTGCATTTTTGACGTTGGAGCTGCTTGCCATGAATCTCGCTAAAGGGCTCTCCAGTGAAGAGGCAATGGCGAATGTTCGTTCTCATTGTGTTTTCACGACGCACACACCCGTTCCTGCCGGTCACGATCGTTTTTCAAGAGATATGATGCGTTATACGTTTGATAAATATCTCGCATCAATCGGTATGGATTTTGAGCATCTCATGCAGCTTGGCTCAGAGAATAAGCAGGATATTTACAGTCTCTTTACCATGACAGTGCTTGCACTCAATCTTTCGCGTTCAGCGAATGGAGTTTCAAAGCTGCATGGCGAGGTTTCACGCAGCATGTGGCAGCACCTCTATCCGGGTAAATCGGTGGATGAAGTGCCGATTGGGCATATTACAAACGGTGTTCATGCAAGCAGTTGGACGTGTGGTTATACGGGTCGTTTCTGGCAAAAACATGGTACTACGGTTGATGCCATGTCACTTTCTCGTGAAGCGGCTGAAGCGGTACTCGAAAAAATTTCTGACGCTGAACTCTGGTCATTACGTTATAGTTTGAAACGGACGATGATTGATTATATCGATCGTTATTTAGGTAATCAGCTTTTTCATCAGCACATGCACACGTCGTACAGTGATTACGACACTTTGAGAGCTGCTAAAAATACACTCTCTCCTGATGTGCTCACCATTGGATTTGCACGGCGATTTGCTACCTACAAGCGCGCACCACTTATTTTCAGAGATCTTGCTCGTCTCGACAGGATTATCAACAATTCGACAATGCCGTTGCAAATTGTCTTTGCAGGCAAAGCTCATCCGCATGATGATGCAGGTAAAGATTATATTCGTCAAATTGTCCATTTCTCTCGTTATCCTCAGTTCAGTGGCAAGGTGATTTTCCTTGAAAATTATAATCTTGGTGTTGCAAAACGCATGGTTTCAGGTGTGGACGTCTGGCTCAATACGCCGGTTCGACCAATGGAAGCGAGTGGTACATCAGGTGAAAAAACCGTGCTGCATGGTGGATTGAACTTCAGCGTGCTTGATGGCTGGTGGCCTGAAGCGTATAATGGTGACAATGGTTTTGCTATCGGTAATGGTGAGTGGTTTGAAAACCATGAAGAGCAGGATAGCTTCGATGCTGAGCAGCTTTATACTGTTCTGGAGAAGCAGATTATTCCTGCGTTTTACGAGCGTAATGAAATGAATCTTCCTGTACAGTGGATTCAGAAAATCCGTAACGCTATTGCAACCATTGCTCCAGAATACAATACGCACAGAATGGTACGTGATTATGCAACAAAGTATTATATGAATAAATAAGACGCACGGCATTGTACAGGCTGTATGCACTCATACCTCCTGACGGGTTAATCCCCGTCAGGAAGGTAAGTATCCCACACTTCTCAAGCACAACAGCGCCATGAGCGAACACAACATCTCTTCCCAAAAAACAGTTGCATCAGTTTCACTTGGTCGTGGACTTGAACTGAAATCCCCAGTCCTTCTGGCTTCTGGCACGGTCTCTTATGGAGAGGAGCTGAGTCAACTTTGTGATTTTTCAAAAATTGGTGGCATTGTCACTAAAGCAATTTCGCTTGAACCAAGAGCTGGTAATCAGCCGCCACGCATTGCTGAAACGCCGTCTGGAATGATTAATGCCATCGGTCTGGCGAATGTCGGCGTTGATTGTTTCATCAAAGAGAAGATGCCGTTTCTCCGTACACTCAACACGGCGGTTATCGTTAATATTGCTGGTCGTTCCATTGATGATTACTGCGATGTGGTTTCACTGCTTGATGCTGTCGATGGCGTTGATGGTTACGAAATCAATCTCTCCTGCCCGAATGTGAAGGGGGAGTGCATGATTATGGGCGTCAGTCGCGATGCAACATTTGAAATTGTTTCGGCATTACGGCGCATAACCGATCGTCATTTGATGATTAAGTTGACGCCAAATGTGACCTCAATCAGCGCCATCGCTTTAGCCGCTGAAGAGGCAGGTGCAGATTCACTCTCGCTTATCAACACTGTCGTTGGTATGGCGGTGAATTACAAAACCCGCAAGCCTCTGTTGAAAAATATTACAGGTGGACTCTCTGGTCCGGCGATCAAGCCGATTGCTTTGGCAAAAGTTTGGGAAGTTTACAACGCCGTAAAAATTCCGATTGTCGGTATGGGTGGTATTGCAGGGTTTGAGGATGCTATGGAGTTTTTCCTGGTTGGCTCCCGAGCAGTGCAAATTGGTACTATGAATTTTGTCTATCCCGATATCAGCGAAAAGATTGCAACCGCTATCGAACAATACTTCTCTGCGCCTGGTGCAACATCCCTGCGCGATTATTGTGGTACTCTTCTAACCGCTTAACCTTTACGTCCACAGCTTCGTTTGTTCGACAAGTATTTTCTTGGGCGACGTCCAGTGCTTTTTAATCCGGGGCGTCGATATTCACGAATAAATCGATGACGCGACAAAAAAGAGTTATCGGTTAAAAAGGCGAAAATCCGCGACTCACTCTCTCTCATATCGACATCCGAAGGTCCAGCATCCGACATCAGCTTGACGATCAGTGGAGAACATTCAAACACGATAAACAGCATCGTTATAAAAAAAATAGCATCTGCTGAAGAGTGACTCACATCTGAAGCGGAATGAGTCAGTGCGCCCAACGCCCAGTTTCTATCCGCAAAACCAGCATGTCTCGTTTTTTCTTCAAGCTTCTCCTCAGTCAGCATCATCTGGCTGTTGCCTTCAATCACCTTCTGCTGATTGATATACTCTTGCTGTCTGGCAATTTGTGCAGCAAGAAAGTCAAGCCGGAGCTGTTTGCCCGCAATAACTTGCTCCTTGTTTTTTGCATAGGTGCCATAACCCTCTTTGCCTGATGTGGTTGTTGTGCGCGAACCAAACACCTCCGCCTTCAGCTCCTCTCGTAAATGAGTCAACTCACTGCTGAGTGTATCGTACTCTTTCTGATACACGGCAACTTGTCCAAGCTCCTGCCCATACTTCTCTTTGAATGCCTGCTGTACGTTAACAATTTGCTGCTGCTGGTCGGAGAGATACCGTGCTCGAAGTTGCTCTCGAATCTCCTTATCAAATATTTTCAACTCGAGAGGACGGACAATAACAACAGCAATCAGTACGGCAAACACCAGGCGCGGTGATGCCTGTAGAAATTGTTTCCACCCTTTAGCGCTTTTTTTGATACTTGAAACGATATAGCGATCGAGGTTAAAAATGGCGACACCCCAAATCAAGCCAAACAATAATGCCCATACAACGGCGAATGTGCTGCCGGAAAAAACAAAATAGAGTGCATAGCCTCCAGAGAGTCCCGCAAAAAGTGCCGTAAAAAATATCGTTGCACCGATACCAAAATATTTGCTGTGCTCTGTGGGATATTTTTCAATGATCGCTATCGGAGTTCCGGAGCAGACCCAGAAAAAACGTTGAAGTTGAGAAAAAGTCATATGCTTTTATCCATCATACTCAATTGTTCCAATGCTGTGCGCAGTAAGCACATGCAACCGTTTTGTTCGGGTGAAGTTAGCTCTTTTTTGATAATTTTTTATCAGTCGCTTGAACGACAACGGCTGAATATTTACTATCTTTAAAAACATTTTTCAGGATAAGCGATCGCTGTATTGATTCGTTTATGTAACAATTAAAATCCCGTTTCTCAATGCGTATAGGTCTTGGTATTGATGTGCATCCTTTTGCAGAAGGTCGTAAACTTGTGATTGGTGGTGTCCATATTCCTGATCATGATGGGCTCGATGGGCACAGTGATGCCGACGTGTTGCTGCACGCTATAAGCGATGCATTGCTTGGCGCGGCGGCACTTGGCGATATTGGTCTTCATTTTCCCAATACAAGTGCAGAGTTTAAGGATATTGACAGCATGATTCTTTTGAAACATGTGGGCAAGTTGCTTGAAAAGAGTGGCTATAAAACAGTGAACATCGATGCCATGCTGCTTCTTGAAGCGCCTAAAATTGCTCCATATATTGCGGAGATGCGTAAAAATATCGCCCGTTGCCTTAGCCTTGAGATTGGTGCAGTTTCTGTAAAAGCGACAACGAATGAAAAACTGGGCTATATCGGGCGGGAAGAGGGTGCCGCAGCCCATGCGGTATGCCTTATTGATGCACGTTAAACTCCAATATCACCTCTGAGGATGCTCACCGGCACGTAACGCGTTGCTTTGCGTGCCGGACTCCATGATGAAATGACGGCAATCAAAATGCCGAAACCAATCACAAGCAGATGCGTTTCTGGTGTTTCGATAACGTTAATGCGGTCACTTTTCATTGCTCCAGCAGTACTTGCTGTAAACCGTATGGCATCGACAAAATGGCAGATGATATGCCCTAATGGACTGCCAACCATCACACCAAGAATCCCGATCATAAGCCCTTCAAACATAAAAATGCGAGTGATGGTGCTGCTCAGCATACCCATGGAGCGCATAATGGCAATATCCTTCACCTTTTGCAGGATAACAGTTGTCATGACGGATGAAACACCCAGACCGGCAACAATAAACACAAAACCAACAAGGACTAACGTAATAAGGGCATTGCGGTTGTAAAACTCGATGACGTTTCGGTTCGTCTCATCCCAGCTCTCACTTTTATAGCCACTGAGTGTTTGTACAATTTTGGCGGTTTGACTCGCGTTTTCTACCGTTGCTGTACGTAAACCAATACCGCTTACGGAGTTTGGTGCAATACCCTCCATTCTTTGAGCAAGCGAGAGATTGACATACGCCTCACGCTCATCCTTTGCCGTAAAGCCGCTGCTGAAACGTCCCACAACGGTTAATGGAAACTCTTCGCTGTTTTTCGTGACCAGCACAATTCTGTCACGGTAGCCGACGGCAAGCTTTTTCGCTAATAAATCGCCAACCAGAATTCCGTTCGGAGTGGATTTGAGTTCATTGAGCGCTGTTGGCTCAAGCAGATTTTTTTTTAGCCCTGCAATTTCAGACTCAAGTTCTGGGACTACACCACGCGCAACACAAGGGGTAAAACGTGTTTTATTGCGGGCAATGACTTTGCTGAGCACAAAGGGTGACGCACTTTTTACCTCCGCTACCGACTCGAGTCGTTTGACGACTTCAGCATAGTTTTTAATGACTTCAGGCTCATTTTGCGTGATATTTTTCGTTACCATCGCAATTCGTCCTGAAGGCTGCTCTATGAGGTTATCGGGTACGAGCGGAATAATTCGTTCAGCGCTGATGAGCACATGCGGAGCGGTATCAATCACTTTGGTAATGACATTGGCTGATGAACCTCGAGCAACAGAAATTGTTGTTACCAGCATGGCTGACCCTACGGCTACACCAAGAGCAGTGAGAATCGTCTGGCGTTTTCTCTCCCAGAGATGGACAACAGCAATCCTTGCCTGATCACGATAGTTCATGATGGACTCTGTAGTTCAGTTGACTTTTGGTCTATCATCGCTTATGAAATAGTCAGACGAATCGTTGAAAAATGATACATAAAAATCTATCTTTCTTCTCGGTAATAAGAAGGGCTCATGTCCCGATAAGTAAACAAATTCAGCTATTAAATACTAACCTGAGCATTGAGAAGGAGAACATAATTGTGAAAAAAATAGGTATTCTTACCAGCGGTGGAGATTGTGGTGGACTCAATGCCGTACTGAAAGGTGCAGCATTGATGGCGCTCGCCAAAGGTCTTGAACTTTATATTATTCCTAATGGATATGCAGGGTTATACAACCTTGTTGATCAAGAGCATCTTGTGCTGCTTGATCAGGCGCGACTCGATAAGTTTGATGCGAGTTTTGCTGGTTCTGAAGCGGGGCATTCGCGTGTTAAAATAAAGGCGATCAGCAACCCTGAGAAGTATAATCGCATCAAAGCGGGGATGAAAAAATTTGGTCTTGATGCCCTTGTTATCAGTGGTGGCGATGATTCCGGTAGTGTTATGGTTGATTTAAATCAGCAAGGCATTCAGTGTATTCACGCACCAAAAACCATGGATCTTGATCTGCAAACCTATTCTGTTGGCGCAGACTCGACGATCAATCGAATTGCTCAATTTGTGCACGATCTTAAAACGACCGGCAAAACCCACAATAGAGTGCTGGTTACGGAAGTTTTTGGGCGTTACGCTGGTCATACAGCTTTCCGCAGTGGTATTGCGGCTGAAGCCGATTGTATTCTCATGCCTGAAATTCCGGCTGATTGGGATATTGTTTACGAGCACTTGAAAGAGCGCTTTACCCGTAGAATTCGTGAAAGCGATGTGCATAGCGGAACATATACTATTGTTGTGGCTGAAGGGTTGAAGAATGCCGATGGCACCGATATTGTTGATGAATCGGCTGGAATTGATGCTTTCGGGCATAAAAAACTTGCTGGTGCGGGTAAATTTACTTGCCAGCAAATACAGAAGAGAATGAAAGCTGATCCAGCCATGCCACTCTTTATGAAAGAGACGGGTATGTTTGTTGAGGGCATTTATGAGATTCCCGAAGTTCGTGAAGTTCATCCTGGGCACCTTGTACGTTCCGGTAGTTCATCAGCCTATGATATTAATTTTGGCTTTGAAGCTGGAGCTGCTGCAATTATGTTGTTGCTCGACGGAAAAACGGGAGTAACAATCTCAAAAGTTAAAGGTCGCAAAATCGAGTTTATTGAATCGAGTAAGGCGATTGCGCAGCGCCATGTTGATCTCGAACATGTTGCCATGTACGAATCGCTTGGTATCTGCTTTGGCAGAAAATCGGGTGAGTATGAACCCATTTTGCGTGAAGTAGATGGCGTGTACGAGCGCATTTATTGAGCTGTATCAATCATTGTTAGAGTAACCATAAAATCCCCGTTTTCTGTGAACGGGGGTTTTTTAAACACCCAACGACTGTATTATGAACAAGTCTGCTAAAATTTGGATGAACGGCGAACTGATTGACTGGATTGACGCAAAGATCCATATTCTTTCACACGTTGTCCACTATGGTTCATCCACCTTTGAAGGAATTCGCTGTTATGAAACCCAAAAAGGTTCAGCGGTTCTTTTTCTTGATGAGCATATCAAACGCCTCAGAGATTCATCAAAAATATATCGCATTGAAATACCATACTCTGAAAAAGAGCTGAAAGAGGCAATTATCAGCACGATTCAGGCGAATGACCATAAGTCATGTTATATTAGACCTTTAGTATATCGTGGACAAGGGGCGTTGGGCGTTAATCCACATAGAGCATCAATCGAAGTTGCTATTGCAACATGGGAGTGGGGCTCGTATCTCGGTGAGGATGTTCTTGAAAATGGCGTTGATGTCCGCGTCTCTTCATGGACACGACCAGCGCCAAACACGTTGCCGTCGTGGGCGAAAGCTGGTGGCAATTACCTGAGTTCGCAGCTTATTAAAATGGAAGCGCTGATGGATGATTATGCCGAAGGTTTGGCGCTCGATGCCAGTGGCTATGTATCCGAAGGCAGCGGTGAAAATATTTTTGTTGTGCGCGATGGTATTCTCTATACGCCGATGTCGGGGCAATCAATTTTGCCTGGCTTTACACGCTATGCCATTATGCACATTGCTAAAAAGCTGGGTTATGAAGTCCAGGAAACGTTGATTCCGCGTGAAGCGCTGTATGTGGCTGATGAGGTGTTCTTGACTGGCACAGCCGCTGAAATTACGCCAGTACGCAGCATTGATAAATATCCTGTTGGTAACGAAAAACGTGGACCGATAACCGAAATTCTGCAACGGGAGTATCTGAACATTGTTCAGACCGGTGAAGATCCATATCACTGGTTAACCTTCATTTGAGTACTATCAGGCAGGCATGAGCTGGAACACTATTATTGGTCAGCAACAACAGATTCGGGTGCTTAAAAAGGCCCTTAAGACAGGACGTTTTGCTCATGCCTACCTTTTTACTGGTCATGAAGGTTCAGGTAAAGAGTCTATTGCCTTTGAAATTGCGGCAATGCTCAACTGTCGCCATGTAACGAGTATCAGTGAAGGTTCATGTGGAACGTGCCCGGATTGCCGGCAGATTCAAGCGTTTATGCACCCGAATGTTGAGTATGTTTTTCCCGTAGAATCAGCGCTGCTGGAGGTAAGCGATACGGCGAAAAAAGAGAACAAGCGTTTTACTGATGCCAAAGCGCGTTATGAGGCGTTAATTGAACAGAAAAAGCAGAACCCCTATTTTTCTCCAGCCATGGAGCGATCGATGGGGATACTTACTGAGCAGATTATTGCGCTTCAGCATAAAGCCATGTTTATGCCGAATGAGGGGAGCAAGAAAATTTTTATTATTTCTCAAGCTGAGCGGCTTCACCCTTCAGCCGCTAATAAGCTTTTGAAGCTGCTTGAAGAGCCTCCGGCACATGTTCTTTTTATTCTTATCTCATCACGCCCCGAGACACTGTTACCAACGATTCGTTCGCGATGTCAAGTTGTTCAATTTTCACGAGTAACAGCTCAAGAGCTGCGTCTTTGGCTTCAGCTCAATCGTCCAGAAATTATTGATCCTGAGTTGAGCTTTATTGTCAGCTTTTCACGCGGTAACCTCTCTGTTGCCTGGGAGATGCTCAATAATCGAAGTGATAATCCTGATGAAACGGCAATTATTTTGTTGCGTAACCAAGCGCTCGATTATTTGCGAAACATGTTAACGCCAAGTCGTTTTCATGAAGCCATTAACGCGTGTGAGCAGCATGCAAAAAATTTATCACGCAGTGAGTTGACGCTTTTTCTTGCTGCGCTTTTGCTCTTTTTTCAAGACGCAAATCATCGGCAGATTAATCCTGACGTTCAGGAGTTGAACAACCCTGATTTGAATGATGCTGTGAATCGATTTGCTAAAAATTTTTCTCACACCGATTTTTTGCAGATATCAATCATTACCGAAAATGCTATCCGCGCTCTTGAGCGCAATGCCAACCAATTGCTTATTATGGCAGCATTTACGGTTGAGATGAAAGCGCTTTTGCAGCAGAAAGCGTGATGTTTTTATTTGAATTCGCTCATTAACTGTTGAAGCGTGCCCGTGTTGTTGAATCGGGGGATGAGCTGGATTACCATTTTGCTGATATTTTGAACGATCCGAAGGATCGCTGATGTTTACAATTGCTTTTGAATCAGGCAGATCCGTCTAAACAATGTTAGCCTAATGGATGAAAGTTCGTAACCAATGGATATAAGAGAAATCTCAGACGGAATAACCTCATTAATTGAAAGCGCGACAGCATTCTTTGACGGGGCGATCGCTGATTGCGCTGAAGAACCAATCGAGGTTTGGATGAACCCCCACAGGGGGAGAAACACATACTGGGAAAAATTGACGCAAGAAAACTGTCAGTTATCTCAGAAAACCCAAGAAAAACTATTGAATGTAATCGCATTAATTATACCTACGCTCAAATCATCTCCGGTTCTTGATGTGTCCGATGAAAAGGATGTTGGGCGTTGCGTAAAACAAATGCGGGCGGCTCTTAAACTGCGAAGATTTAGATCGTGGGATATTGAGGTGTTGCATGATGAAGGCACCATTCTTGGGGTAACCCCGCCAGGGCAGTCAGAAGATGAATGTAGCCCTCCTGCTGACGCAAGGAAGATATTTTTCGAATGCGCTGAACAGTTAGAAGGAATTACGCAGTTGCTGAAAATAACACCCGCGAACATGCCAGATGGGGTGTTAGGAAAGAATCCGAATCTATCTCAATCATATCGGCCTAATACAGCCTTTATTATGATGCCGATAGACAGCGAGAGTCCCGAAAATGAGGATGTATATGCGGCTTATAAAGAATGCTTTTCTAAGTTTGGAGTTAAAGCCGTTAGAGCGGATGAAATAGAACATGAAGATGTGATCACTAAGAGAATAATCGAGGAAATAAGAATTAGCGAATTCTTGGTTGGTGATCTGACGAACGAACGACCTAGTGTCTACTACGAGATTGGTTATGCTCATTCTCTTGGCAGGAGAGTTATTCTTTACAGAAAAGCAGGGACATCAATTCACTTTGATTTAGCTGCCTATAACTGCCCAGAGTACAAGAACATTACGGAGCTCAAGTCAATTCTCATGAAAAGGCTTGAAGAAGCTACGAACAGAAAGCCGGAAAAAGGCTAATAATGCCATCACTGGCGTTAGGCAGGTAAATACATGAGTAAGTTCTTTATCGCCATCCTCGTCCTTCTATGATCGTTGCCAGCCATCGCTGATGACCAGCATAGAATTTTCAAGGCATCCTGCATGAAGCCATTTTTTATCGTTATCATTAAAAGATTTGTTCTGAAGTAACAGAGGTTGAAATAGGATGTGTCGGTATGCGTTATATGGTAGTCGTCGAGCAAGATACAAGCAGTTTGGGGCATAATGTCCCCGATTTGGAAAAGGGAGATATTTTTCCACCTACTTCACAGGAGATACAAACATGACAATGAAAAAAATTGAATCAGAAGCTCTCAATCTGGACATGCGCTCACGAGGCAGTCTCGTTGGCAAGCTGCTCTTGAGTCTGGACGAGCCAACAGTGTCGGAAGTCGAACGACTTTGGCTGAATGAAGCAGAAAGACGACTTGATGATTATCGCTCGGGGAAGGTTCACGGAATTTCTGGTAACGAAGTATTCAAAAGAGCGATAAGCGAGTTGTCATGAACTTCGAATTTTTGCCTGAAGCAGATGAAGAGTTTCGGGAGGCTTCTCGCTACTATGAAAATGAAGCTCCCGGAGTAGGTCTATTATTCATTGCAGAAGTGCATAGGGTACAATGGTAATTTCCCATCCCCTTGCTGCCCCAAAAATAAGAGGCACTATCCGAAGCAAAGGACTCCTTCATTTTCCTTATAGCTTGTTCTATTCCATTGAATCAGATTTAATTTTGATAGTCGCTGTAGCCCATCAAAAAAGGCGCCCAACATATTGGCTAAGCAGATTAAAGAGTATGGGCTAAACAATCCACATGGACGATCAAACCAGGATACCAGCATTTTTTTTAAAGAGGCACTTTTACACTTATCGCCATCTTTGCCCTTTTGTGGTCGTTGCCAGCCGCAACTGATGGGCTGCATAGATTTTTCAAGGCATCCTGCATGAAGCCATTTTTTATCGTTATATTAGAAGACTTGTTTTATTGCTTGACAAACGCCGGGCAACATTTTTCTCACATTTTACAACACGATTTCCATGATTGTTAACAAAGCTATTGATCTTGGTCAGGGCAAGATAATCTCGATTGAGACCGGCAAAATGGCAAAACAGGCTGATGGTTCAGCAGTGGTTCGCATGGGCGACACCATGGTGCTGGCAACGGTTGTGTCAAGCAAAAAAACTCCGCCACCAAATCAGGACTTTTTCCCGCTTCAGGTTGAGTACCGAGAAAAATATTCGGCTGCCGGCAAGTTCCCCGGTGGCTTTTTCAAGCGCGAAAGTCGCCCCTCCGAAAAAGAGATTCTCTCTGCCCGACTGATTGACCGCGCTCTTCGTCCGCTTTTCCCCGATGGCTACCTCTATGAAACGCAGATCATCGTTACCGTCATCTCTTCCGATCAGGTGAATGATGCCGATGTGCTTGGTGGTTTGGCTGCTTCAGCCGCCATTATGGTCTCCGATATTCCGTTCCATAATGCCATGTCGGAGGTGCGAGTTGGCAGAATCAACGGTCTTTATATTATCAATCCTGATGTGAATGAACTGAAGGAGAGTGATATTGATATCTGCATTGGTGGCACGAACGACACCGTTTGCATGCTTGAAGGCGAAATGAAGGAGATTTCAGAGGCTGAAATGCTTGAAGCTATCAAGTTTGGTCACGTGGCTATTCGCAAGCTTTGCGCTCTGCAAAATGAGCTGGCGGCTGAAGTGGCAAAAACACAGCGCGCGTTTACGCCGCTTGTTATTGCTGAAGAGCTGACAGAGGTTGTTCGCAATCTCGGCGAAGCTCGCCTGAAAGAGCTTGCCTATACGCCACTTGCTAAAGAGGAGCGTGCCGACCAGACCGCGCATATCTACCGCGAGGTTATTGCTGCGACGGTTGAGCACTTCAAGGCAATCTTCAGCAGCGAAGAGATTGCCGCCGATCCGTTGAAGGCGCTTTGCGTGAACCAGCACATGATTACCGAACAGATCCATTCGATTGAGAAAAAAGTGATGCGCCACATGATTCTCGACGATGCGAAACGTCTTGATGGCAGAGCGCTCGATCAGGTGCGCCCAATCTCCATTGAACTTGGTCTTATTCCTCGAGCACATGGTTCGGCACTCTTCACCAGAGGCGAAACGCAGGCGCTCGTTACCATTACGCTTGGTACGCAGAAA
>CAIQSY010000110.1 GCA_903874585.1 uncultured Chlorobiaceae bacterium
AGTAATGATCATCGCCGGAGATGATATCGTACTGGCTTTCTACGGATACGGCAAAACCCTCATCCGGCAGATAGATAAAGCTTGGGCGTGCATCAATGACAAACGAGTGGTCGTTCAGTGGTTGAATTTTTCCCCTCGTCTCCGCTTGAGCGTCGATTGCGGGATTACTGAGAAGCATTCCTGCAACACCTGCAGCAAGCCAAATGGTTTTTTTCATTGTTATTCTCCTGTTAACATGTTGTTTGAAATTTTTCGGATGTTATACACAGCCCCCGACTGGTGCGCGGGGCTGTTTCGTTTTTAGGCGGCGGTTATTTGACTATCGCAACCCCTGGCTGGGTTGTTCCGGTCTGACTCGCGATATAGCTTCCGTTTTTCGCTGTGCCCGGTTTGTTCAAACCTTTTATATCGCCTTTGTACGACGCTGAGCATCCAGCAAGCGCCACCAGAATAACAAGTAATACGGCATTCCATTTCATAATCTACTCCTGTTTTGTTACAACTGTGGCTCCATTTGAGCAAAATTTTGAACGTCATCGTCAAGAGACGACGTCAATCTTTAAACTTGTCCGCAATCTCCTGCAGAGTCTTGCTTGACGAGCGTAACGCACTCTCCACACCATCCTTAAGCATCTCCCAGGCTTCTTCGCCAGCCTCGCCCAGCTCCTTCAGCTTGCTCTTCGCGGTATCAATTCCATGCTCAAAATCATCAAGCTGTTTTGCATAGTTGAGATGTGCGTCCGCATTCAAATTCTTTACTTTAGCTCTGAACTCAACTAATCGGGCTTGTGCCAGCTCCAGCTCAGTTTCAGCTTTCTGTTTGTAGGCTTCTTGTAGATTCATTGTGGTTCTCCTTTAATTCATGAGTTTTAAAAATGTTCACGTCATCTCTTTTTCCGACACAACTTTTGTCCCGTCATTAGCGTGGACGATTGTTATCCATGCGCTGCTGCTCAAGTTTTCTCTGGTTATCTTCATCACTGCGCTGTTGTTCCAGTTTTTTCCGATTGTTTTCATCGTAACGCTGACGATCCAAAATTCTCTGGTTGTTTTCATCACTGCGTTGCTGCTCAAGGGTTCTCTGGTTGTTTTGGTCACTGCGCTGTTGTTCCGGCGTTTTCCGGTTGTTCAGCTTGCTATACTCAGCATCTCGGTACATCCTTATATCTTCCAGGCGATGCTTTTTGATCTTTGAAGGAAGATCCTTCTCTTTCCTCAGCTTCCATGGTCCGCGATAGCTTGAAGAACGGTACCAAAAGCCGTTCTGATTGATGTAGTAATGGTCATCGTAGGAGACGATGTCGTACGGACTCTCTACTGCTACAGCAAACCCTTGATCCGGTAAATTGACAAATCGCGGCCGCGAGTCGATCACAAAAGAGTGGTCGTTCAATGCCTGAATGTGTTGTTTCTGCGCAGCTTGAGCGTCGATTACGGGATTACTGAGAAGCATTCCTGCAACACCTGCAGCAAGCCAAATGGTTTTTTTCATTGTTATTCTCCTGGTTAACCTGTTGTTTGGAATTTTCCGGATATTCCGGGTTGATAAAAAATTATTAAATGCGTCTGCCTTGAATCACACGAATCAGAATCACCACGATTGCGATGACAAGCAGTCCGTGAATAAGTCCTCCCATGGTATATGAGGTAACAAGACCCAAAAGCCAGAGGACAACCAGAATGACGGCGATGGTTTCGAGCATTTTCTTCTCCTTTTAATCTAAATTGATGAATGAGCACTCTCTTGGTTGAGTAACGTCGAACGATGATGAGTACATCTTTTGATCTAATGCTTTGTTATTTAAAGAGATATAGTTTCGTTAATATTCTCGCGCTTCTAATAAAGCTTTAAAAAACAATGCAATTAAAAAAAACAAAGAACAAGTTCGATAAAATAACTCCTCTGCGTTTTCCTTATTTATAATAGTACAATAAATAATTGATAATAATATCATAGCTTTAATAAATAAAGAAATAAAGTTAAAATAAAATTATCAGCATTTTGAAGGACGGCGCATTGGACGTGCTGGCGCAAGTACTGTGCAGAAAACACGATATGGGTGATGTGATGTTGTGTGGCGTAAAAGCGAAGTATATAAATATGGCTATCAGCGAAGCCAAAAGAGTTGAAGAAGAGAAGCGAAAGCTAAAAGCAGGACTTGATAATCAATTTCCGCACTCTCGCAACATTCCGCCATCCATGCGCAAACAGCGGTCAGAAAGCGCGGCGTACTCTTCGTTGTGCGTGACGATAATGAACGACGTGCGGCGCTCTTTGCTCAGTTTTGCCATCAACTCGTACAGGATGTGGCTGTTCTGCTGGTCGAGGTTGCCGCTTGGCTCGTCCGCAAGAATGAGCTTCGGATTGTTCATCAAAGCGCGGGCAATGGCAACGCGCTGCTGTTCACCGCCGGAGAGTTCCGAAGGGAGATGGTCAAACCGCTCCGAAAGCCCAAGGCTTGAGAGCAACTCAGCCGCCCGTTTTTTTGCAGGAGCCAGTTTGCCGGTAGCAATAAATTCAGGCATTGCTACATTTTCAAGCGCGTTAAAGTCGGAGAGCAGATGGTGGAACTGAAAAACGAATCCGATTTTCTGGTTCCTGAATGTCGCCAGCGCATTTGGCTGAAGCGTGTATTTTTTATCGCGAAACAACGGTTGTTTGTCGAACAGAATTTCACCGCTGTCTGGGGTATCGAGCGTACCGAGCAGGTTCAGCAACGTTGTTTTGCCGCTGCCCGAAGCGCCAATGATGCTCACCATTTCGCCTTCACCCACACTCAGCGAAACGCCGCGTAGAATCTGGATGGTGCGTTTGCCCGGTATGGTGTAGGATTTGCAGATGTTGTTTGCTGTGAGCATTGTGACGATGGTTGAATGTGCTGGTTGCTTTTAAAAAGCCATAAGGTGAAGATTATTGCACAGATTGTCTGAGCAGTAGTATAGAAAATTAAATTATAGTTTTATAGAATTATTACTCAATATAACCCCAATCTTTGAACTGCTTTTGATACTCGCTATTATTCTGAAATGCTAAAAAATATAAATATTCAGGGGCTAAATCTAATTCATCGAACCAAATAACAGTATTATGATCTATTTTAAAATTTTTAAAAGCAACTTTGCTTTTAATCTTTGAAAAGATTTTTCTTTTATCAGAAAATATGGTTTTTTCGAGGTTTGCTACACCTATCTTGCCATCGTTAAATGTAAGCTTGATGCTGTATTCACCTGCATATTCTGCCTTGTGTATGCTTACCATAGGGAATAATTAAATAAGAAAGATTATATACTTTCTTAAAATATTTTTTATAAGCGTTATTACCCAATAACCGGGTTTTCGTGCATGATGCGCAATGGCAAAAATCGTGATAGCGTTTTTTTAGTGCGGTAATAGATAGAGTAAGGAAAAATTTTTACAACGACTTTTCTGGTATTTGATACTGCTAACGAACCCACTTGAGGAAATGATAAAACAAGTGAAACTGTATCTTCAACTGCCCTTGAAAATCGTTTTCCAAAACAGGGTTGTTCAGAGTTATACCAAGTAACATCAGCAAGAAACTCTTTGTGTGCTGCTTCAATAAATACTACGTTTCTCACTTGCTATTTGTTTGCTTCGGAAAACACATCTTTGGCGGAATAGGTTTGTAGTTTTCCCTGGTCATAAGCAGCGACCCTTTCCATAATTTCAGCTTTCCAAGCTTCTTCAATGTCTGATGAAGATGGAATTCTTATTGATTCAAGCATTACTTCCGCAAGGCGAGCCCTGTCTTTTGGTTTTAACATTCGAGCTTGTTGCTCAATGGTGTGTAACGTAGCTTGCATGGCTATTCTCTTTTTGCATTGTTATATATTGATTGCTTTCATTACGCTGCACAAATACTAAATTTTAGCTCAGATATCCAGTAAGTCATTGATATTATCGAAATCAAAATTGTTGTCAAATGCCTTTTTGAGAATTTTCCTAAATTGGTAGCATGGCGGCATCTCGTTAATTTGGTTACAGAATGTCGTTTATATATTCCATATGCAAGTAGCCAATAATATTATTTTTTATAAAATCGCTGACTATCTTTTTGATTTTATTTTCATGATCACGATTTGGTACTATCACATATACACCAAAGTTTTTCATATCAATATCGTTTGGAGCCCTCCATTCTCGTTCATGAGTAAAATCAACTTCTCCATGATTAAATTGCACATGGCGCCATTTTTCATTTTCAGGAATCCAAAGTGCTTCGTTGTCTGGTAAATAAATCACTGGTCGAGCACCAACACTCCATGCTGATTGCTTAGACATTGCTATACCAAAAGATTCATATTTATGTTTTGTGTAGTGGCTTTCAATGAAGTAGCTAAGTGATTTAAGAGGCATTTCTGTTAAACATGTAGCCCTCGTGTGGCCTTTAATAAATCCATTATTACCACTGCCTTTAATAACACCTCCCATCAAAATGGAATGGAGTGCGTCTTCCGCCGAAAGTCCACCTTTGGCACTTCTATCTCCTGTTAAATGAATTAAACCATGCGTTATATCCGGTCTATGGTATTTCATTTGTCTAAGGTCTCTGTTATTGGTGCACAGTTTAATGAAGCTCCTCGACGCAAGCAGCGGGGTATCATTTTCATAAAAAATTTAATCATTTTTGCCACAAGCATAGGGGAATTTGACACTTAAGGATTAATGTGATATTGTAATATTTAAACTTCATCTGGATGTCTAACGGGGTTACATTTTCTTAACTCTAATGCTTTCTTGGTTAGTTCCACGAAAGTAGTAGGAACAGGATCGCATGACTCAGCCATATACTTGGCCAATTTTACTTTTTTTATTGAATCAACCTTTGCTCCGTTTTTTTTAACGAATCGCTTTAGTTGATCAAACCAGGGTTTTGTCTCATCAAATATTGCTAAAAAAGAGGCTTGTATCCCAGAAAATGAAGACTGTAAAACTCCATCTTGAAAACAAGCGGACAGAAAAGATGACGAACTAAATGCTTCCTCGAATGACCCACCACAACTACCATCAGAATAGGTTACAACTGGTGTTATTGGAATTTTAAAGCCTGTGATTAAAGGGGAAGTTATGCTCTTAGATTCCCTTTTTCCATTCAGATCGTCATCATAGGTCACTATGATAGGTCGATCATGACTTAATGTTTTTCCAAGAAGTCTCACTGAGTGCTTGAGATTACCGATTCCATTGTAGTTTGCAATAACAATTCCGTATTCCTTAAAATCTAAACCACAGCGTTCCAATAGTGTTTGAAAAGTAGCTTCTTCAGATTCGCCTTCAACAAAAATGTAAATACACTGTTCTAAAGCAGCTCGTTTCATCACTGCTTCGTGATGTAGTGCATCAATTATTTCATCATCCCGTATATCTTCCATTGTTGTTGCCATGTTCTTGTCAGGTATAGCATTGATTAATCGACCTTACCTTATTCCGTAAAATGCAGAAACCTCTTTTAGAAACAACATCCCTAACCCACCCTCATCACACCGGCCTCACCTGTCCATTCCCCTCAATAATCCATTTATACGTCGTCAACTTTTTCAGCGCCATCGCCCTGATCTGTGCGCCGTCGCTAAAAATGTTATAAGCAGATTGAATATTGTCTTTATGCGTTTTTAGCATTGTTTACTGCATACCAATCAACAAGCTCTCTTATCATTTTTTGATAAGAAGTATGATGTTTCTTTGCCTCATGCTTAAAAAATTCAACACTTGATTTTTTTAAGGCTATCGTAATCTTAACATTATCTTCCTTTAAGATTAATTGATCAGGTGAAGGTAAAAAGTCTTTTACTACTACCAATTCACCAAGCGGTTCATCTGTATAGTTAATCTTGTTCTTCATATATTTTTCTCCCTTTTCTCCAATATCCAGCGCCGAATATTCTGATTCTATTGTCTCAATAGGTGAATCTTACCGTTATTATTTCTTCATCAACTTGTCCAATACAATAAAACCTGTTTTCTTCATTGCTGTGTTTTACGTCTTCAACAATAATACGTTTAGAGTCAAGAAATGCGTATTGTGCTAATGCAAAAGAGACGTTATGTTTTTTCTGATTTTCTCTATCTTTTTCTTTATCCCACTCAAAACGCGCATTTTTCATAATGATAATGTACCGATCAATGGCTTAATGAGCAATATTTTAGTATGGCTTTTTTAGAATATCACACCATGCGCTATTCACCCTTACCAGCTCAGCCCAACCCACAAACAAACTAAACTGGTAAGTGGGTTTCATATCTTTACACCGCTCTTACCTGTCCACTCCCCTCAATAATCCATTTATACGTCGTCAACTCCTTCAGCGCCATCGGCCCGCGTGCGTGCAGCTTTTGCGTGCTGATGCCAATTTCAGCGCCAAGGCCGAATTGTGCGCCGTCGGTAAAGGCGGTCGAGGTATTCGCATACACCACGGCGGCATCAACACGTTTCAGGAACGTGGCGGTTGTGGCAGCATCGGTGGAGATAATTGCCTCGCTATGGCGTGAACTGTAGCGTGCAATGTGCTCCAGCGCCTCCTCAAGCGATGCAACAGTTTTCACCGACATCTTCAGCGAAAGGAACTCTGTGCCAAAGTGCTCCGGCATTGCCTGATTGAGCAGCGGTTGCGGGTAAAGACCGTGAAGCTCCTGATACGCTGCATCATCAACAAAAAGCTGTACTTGCTTGGCTTGCAGCGGCTCAACGAGAAGAGAGAGGTCACAAAGACGGTCGCGGTGGATGATGAGCGTATCGAGCGCGTTGCAGACGCTTGGACGGCGCGTTTTGGCGTTGAAAATCACATTCTTGCCAATCTCAAGGTCGCCACTTTTGTCGAAATAGGTGTGCACAATGCCGGCACCGGTCTCAATCACCGGAACCTTGGCGTTGTCGCGCACAAAGTCGATCAGCTTCTGGCTGCCGCGTGGAATAATCATATCAATCAACCCAACCGCGTTGAGCATCACGCCGGCGGCTTCGCGCTCGGCAGGCAGCAGGTAGATGGTGTCGGCGTTGATGCCATGCTTTTTCAGCACGGAGTGGATAAGTTCAACAATGGCGATGTTCGAGTACATGGCATCGCTGCCGCCTTTCAGCACGGTGGCGTTCCCCGATTTCAGGCAGAGCGCAAACACGTCAAAGGTTACGTTTGGTCGCGCTTCATAAATAATACCGATAACGCCAATAGGCACCGTCACTTTTTTCAAGCCGAGACCGTTTGGCAGCCTTCGCTCTTCGAGCACCGAGTCGAGCGGAGAGGGGAGTGAGGCAACGTTGCGGATGTCGGCAGCAATGGCATCGAGCCGTGCCTCGTTCAACAGCAGCCGATCAACCATCGGATCAGCGGGATCCATGCGTTCAATATCTTGCTGATTTGCGGCAAGGATTGCTTCGCGGTGGGCGGGAATGGTGTCGGCAAGGTCGCAGAGCAGGCGGTTGATGGCGTCGTCACTAAGGGTGATGATGTCGCGGCTTGCTTGCTGCACAGCGTGGAGTTGCTGGATAATATGATCTTTCATTGCATTATTTTACTATGTGTTAAGGTGTTTGCTGATTATTGTTCAACGTTTCTTTTTGTAAGAAATGTTATGGAAATGGTAATTCATAATTTTAGCTCTTGAAGCTCACGTTTAAAGCTCACATAACCTCTCTTTTTGAGCTTGATTATGTATTGAAATGAGCTACTGTCATGTCAAGTTATTTCTGTCATGCGGAGCAAAGCTAAGCGTCAATACAATTTATTGCTGTTAGCTATATCTTAAGATAGATTTTTCACTTCGTTTATAATGACATATTCGGTCATTATAAACTTTACACAAAACGACAATGTTATGTATAGCGTTTATTGGCTATTAATATTCTGATTGTAAGCGCTCAATTTCCTTTTTGATTTGTTCTATAACGTGCTTATTGGCAATTTCACCATCCAAACTAAACACAATAAATACATTTCCACCAAACTCTTCTTTAAAACTATCAAAACTCGCCTTCATCCTTTCAGAAACAGAATAATTACCAAAGTTTGATTGAGCTGTTACAGGTTTTATTTGTATGCCAAATGCTTTATTTTCAGACACAAAACCAAGATAATCTATATCTCCAGCATGGTCTAATTCTGAGGGGCTTTCATCAAAACGGACTTGAGGGAATTCTTTTGCTAAACCATCATTTACAACAGATTTTTCTCGTAAATAACCATCAAACGTCCGATTGATAGTAAGGTTAAAAATATAGTCATAACAATCTTCTCTCGTCAATGCATTAAAAGCTTCTTGCCATTCAGGAATCACGACTTCTGTAATCTTCTCATAGAGTCTTTCCCCAAGTTCTTGTAAACTTTCGCGAGTTATTTTAAAGTTATTTTTTCCAGCAGTTGTAGCATTTTTAAAATACCACTTTTCCCATTCCTGAATTGTTTTGGGCTGGCATTCTCTGATTAATGCCATAACTGTACCTACTTTATTAGGTCTTGAAAGTTGGTATGTTTGACAGGCATAGTTTAATACCTTTTCCTTTTTTCCAAATTCTAAGGAGTATTTTTTTGCTTCTTTTCTAAGCATTAGTCAATGAATTAAATTTTGACTTGTATTTAAAATCAATGGAATTATCTACCAAAACT
>CAIQSY010000111.1 GCA_903874585.1 uncultured Chlorobiaceae bacterium
CAGACACTATCCGACAGTCCAACCAATATTGATGCAAAAGTACAACGTTTGCTTTCCAATACGCTTGCTCTTGCCCAGCAACTTGGTGCTACCGTATTTACTTATAAAGGTGACGATGTGGTTAAAACCATTCTGCAGTTTGCCAGAGAATATCGTGTTGGACACATTATCATCGGTAATTCAGGAAGAAAACTTTCGCTATGGCAACGTCTTCTGGGTCGGCAGACCATTATTGAACGTTTGATCAGTGAATGTCGGGGTATCAACGTGATTGTCCTCGATACCAGGGAAGAGGGAGTTGTACAAAAGACAAAACTCTTTTCCGGCTTTAAAGGGAGTCTGACGGCAGTAAGCCGGTCGCAATATGGATGGAAAGAACCGATCAGGAGCGCAATAGTTCTTTTGTGGGAGAGTGTTCTTGATAAGGAAGAGGCTTTTCGCCAGTTGCTGCACGAATGCTGTCTTGTCAATCTTGGTATTGACGAAGTAAGTGCGTTTAAGAGCCTCCTTGAACGGGAGCAGCAGGGAGGCACCTTTGTTGGCGCGGAAATCGCCATTCCTCATGCCAGACTCGACAATCTCAACAAACCGGTTCTTGCTATAGGTGTCAACAGGGTAGGGATTTATGATCCAGAATCAGGCAAAACAGCGCGGATCATGTTTCTGATGCTCTCTCCGCAATCCGATCCTGACAGTCACATTCGACTGCTTGGTGCTATCAGTAAAATGGCAGCCGACAGCCATTGGCGGAATATGATGCTTGACTCCCGCAGCAAAAAGGAGATTGTGGCTCTTGTCAGAGCACAGGTAAAACAGTTGGCATAGTCTCCGCTACTCCATGCCTGTTTTAAATTTTTATATTAGCACTGATTCCTCCAGTTTGCTCTTGCTGTGAGGTGAAGAACCTCATTGCGACGAAGAAGAGTAAAAGAACCTCTCTTTTATGAAAATTATCGATCGATATATCCTGAAATCGCATATCGGGCCATTCTTTTTTGCTTTTCTCACGATGCTGTTTGTGCTGATTCTTCAGTTTTTTTCAACCTTTGCTGAGCGCTTTATTGGCAAAGGGATTGGCTTTTTAACCATGACTGAACTCATTCTGCTGCAATCAGCATGGATGGTTGGTTTTGCGGCGCCCATGGCGGCGCTGGTTGCCGCCGTGATGGCGTTTGGCTCGCTGACCAACACCTCGGAGATGACCATTTTCCGCGCATCGGGTATTTCGCTCTATCGCCTGATGGCACCGGTGCTGCTTGCGGCGCTGCTGCTTTCAGCCGTTGTGGAGCGCTTCAACAATCTTGTGCAGCCGCAAGCCAATTACTACGCCAAATCGATGATGGCTGATATTGCACGATCGAAGCCGGCGTTCGGGTTAACTGAAAATGCCTTTTCAACGCTGGTGGATGGTTACTCGATTTTTGTGCGCTCATTTGATGATGAGTCAAAAGAGCTGCAAGGTGTTGTTATTTATGATAGTAGCGGTAAAGAGAAAACGATGATGGCCAGTGCTGAAAAGGGCAGACTCGATTTTATTGATAATGGCAGATATCTTGTTTTGACCCTTTTCAATGGTGAAATGCACCAGGTAAACCGTTTAAATTCTGCCAGTTATCATAAAATGAGCTTTGGAAAACATCGTCTTGTTTTTGAGACGTCAGGTTTTGGCTTTGCCCGCTCGTCTGATGACCGCGTTCGTTCTGATGACAACGAGCTTTCGGCAACGGAGCTGCTTACTATTGGCAATGAGTTTAAGCATCGGGTTCTCGCTGCCGAAGAGCGTGTGCAGGTTTTACGTCGAGGTGTGGCAGGGGAGCAGCAAAATGCGTCTCGTCGAGCGAAAAATGAGGTTGATGTTTCGCATGTTGCTGATCAGCAGCGCGCTCAGCTTAAGGGTGAACTCAGTGGTGAACTCAAGACAATTGAGGACAATACAGCCAAGTACAACAAGTATATGGTGGCGTACCATAAAAAATATTCGCTCTCGCTTGCCTGCTTTGTGTTTGTCATGGTTGGTGCACCGCTTGGCGTGCTGGCGCGGCGTGGCGGGTTTGGCGTGGGAGCGGCAATGTCGCTGCTCTTTTTCGTGTTGTACTGGATGTTGATGATTGCGGGGGAAAAACTGGCGGAACGGGGTGCGCTTGACCCTATGCTTGCCATGTGGCTTGGTAATATGGTGATGATGGCAATTGGTCTCTGGTTGATGGTGAGCCTCACTCGCTCACTCTTTAAAACCTCCCGTTGATCTTTCGTCCCTCTCGCTGTTCCCGTTTTTCTCATTGACGAGCAAGCAACAATCCATCTCCATTGCGTGGATTGTTGCTGCCCATCAACATGAACATTCAGATGCAGCTTTTGTCCTCTGCAGTTGTTTTGTACCCGCAGCAAAGCTCTTTTTTCTCACCATTCTCATCAAGACAGACAAAGGTGACGGAGGTGCTGAATGCCAGAATTTTTTCACCGGTATCAATACTTTTTTTGAACACGTGAACGATGTATTCAACCGAGGTGTGCCCGGTTCTGCTTTTTTCAGTTACAAAGCAGAGGATAGAGCCGCTGCGAATGCTTTTTTTGAACTCCACCTTGTCCATTCCAACAGTAACAAAGTTACATCCGGGATAATCAAGCGAGACGGTGATATAGCTCACCTCATCAATCCATTTCAAAAGGTTTCCGCCAAAGAGAAATCCATAATGGTTGAGATGTTCCGGTAAAACAAGTTTATAGGTTTCCATGAGTTATAATAAAATGATGGTTTTCGTAAAGAATACATGAGAGTCAACTTACAAAACCTTTGCGCAAAAAGTCTCGACAGCGCCCTTATAAACAAGCTGCCGCCGAAAAAATAGTATGCTATGGAAATGATTGGTGTCGATTCATTGTTCTTTGAGGCGAGCTTAACGCAGATTTAATGCCGATTTAACGCAAGCTTTGGTTGCAAGAGATACATTTTCACCATTTGATGGCTACGGATGCAAGTTCCAAAAAAGAAAGAATTTTCGCTCAAAACGCTGTTCAGTTTTCTTGGTCCGGGATTTCTTGTGACCGTCGGGTTTGTTGATCCCGGTAATTGGGCAACCAATATTGAGGGTGGAGCAACCTTTGGCTACAAGTTGCTCTGGGTTGTTACTCTTGGTACCGTGATGCTTATCGTCATTCAACACCTTGCCGCCAAACTTGGTATCGCTACTGGCAAATCGTTAGCGGTCAACATTCGCGACTTTTTCCCTAAGCCGGTGACCGTTTTTCTTGGATTTACGGTGGTGCTTGCCTGTATTGCTACCGATGTTGCGGAGTTGCTGGGAGGGAGCATCGGCTTTAGCCTGCTTTTTGGTATGCCGCTCTGGGCTGGCGCATTGCTTACCTTTTTCCTGAAGATTTTTCTGGTGATTAGTCAACGCTATCATCGCATTGAAACCATTATTGTTGGGTTTCTTGCCATTATCACCTTGTGTTACATTGCTGAACTGGTGATTGTTAAGCCCGACTGGGTTGCTATAGCGCCATCGGTTGTTGTGCCGAAGGTCGGTAAAGAGAGCATTTATATCGCCATGGCAATTCTTGGCGCGTTGGTGATGCCGCACAATATTTTTCTTCACTCCAACGTTATTCACAGCAGGGAGTGGGGTATTTCGGAGGATGAGAAGTGGAATCTACTGCGCTATGAAAAATTGGATACACTTTTTGCCATGATGCTGGGCTGGGTCGTGAACTCTTCCATGATGATTGTAGCGGCAACAGTTTTTTTTCAGAACAATATTCCGGTAACGAGCATTGAGCAGGCATCGGCAACCTTGAAGCCCATTGCCGGTCACTTTGCTGGTTTGTTGTTTGCTCTTGCGCTCACCTTCTCCGGTATTGGCGCCTCGATTACCTCATCGATGGCTGAAGCTGATGTTGTTACAGGCTTTATGGGCAAACCGGAGGATCCGCGCAGTACTTTTTACCGGCTCTCGGTTTTTGTAACGGCGCTGCCAGCGTTTCTGATTATTCTCTTCAGTGCCGATACCTATCGCATTCTGATTTTCAGCCAGGTGATATTAAGTATGCAGCTTCCCTTTACACTGTTGCCACTGTTGATTCTCAGCCGCAACAAGCAGCTTATGGGTATGTTCAGAAGCCGTACGCCGGAGTTTGTGGCTGCTGTAATAATTTCCGCAATTGTTATCGTACTCAATCTCTATTTTCTGTACACCACCTTGACCGGAGGGAGCTGACATGCCGTGTTATAAAAAGATTCTTGTTGCTATTGACTGTTCGCCGGTTGACGACACCGTGATTGAGCATCTGATGGCGCTTGCCGTTCCGCTTGGTGCCACGCTGCACCTTTTGCATGTTGTGCATTCGCACACTCGCGATCAAGAGCGCTATTTGCGTGAGCAGGCAGTAACCACGCTTGAAGGCTACCGCGCAACGTTGCGGGCGGCAGGCATTGCCACAGAGGTGCTTATCCGCAGTGGAGAGCCAGAACATGAGATTCCGAAAGAGGTTGAAGAGCACGGGTATGATTTGCTTGCCATGGCGATTCACGGTCATAATCTGCCATGTCGTATTCTTTTTGGCAGTGTTTCGCGCAGTATCCGTCAAAAAATCACCATTCCGCTCTTGCTGGTGACGCCACCTCGCTGAGGGTGGTCGCCGGTGGCATTATCGCCATTGATGTGCAGGTACTCTTTTTGCGATACGTTGCATTTTTTTATCAATTACTATGGTTGTAACAGGGTGAATGAACTACCCGTTGCACCCTTTTTGGTTGGAGTTGCAAACGAAAATGTGTGTATATTGGCGCCACTGCTTATAAGGTATTGCACTCTTTTTTGCCGGTGTGATAATGATATTTGGGTATAACTCGTCATTTTGTTGGTGCGCTCTTTTCCCGAATATTTTCATCATCACGAGATAAAAAAAGAGAGGTTAACAATGGTTTCTTTTAGAAAATATTCAAGAAGACGATTATGAAATTTCCAGTTTGTGAGTTTGCGGAATCGGAGCCGGGGTTTTACTCGCAATGTGCCTCTTGTCCTATTGAAACGTCGTCATTGGGTTGTGCGCTTGATGCGCTTGCCGATGGCACCTACCAGTTTGATGGGCCAACACCACATGGCGGTGTGAAGGCTGTTTTTCATTTCAGAGATAATGCGGGAACGCAAACCAGCAAGAGAGATGCTGAACATGTTGAAATTTATGAGTTTGACGAGCAGGATCATTTGATCACGATTCTCTATGGCATGGTTGACCCTGAAGGAATAATTTATCTGAAACATTCAGAGAATAAAGAGAAGAGTCAGGATAATTAACGTTGTAATCCGGTACCCCTTTAGCTCATGACGTTGAATAAACTCTATTTTGAAGGCGAAGAAGATATTCGTGATCTCACGATTATTGGCGGCGGCCCTACTGGCATTTTTGCGGCATTTCAGTGTGGTATGAACAATATCAGTTGCCGGATTATTGAGAGTATGCCGCAGCTTGGCGGTCAGCTTGCCGCGCTTTATCCCGAGAAACATATTTACGATGTTGCCGGTTTTCCGGAAGTTCCGGCTGCCGGACTTGTCGAAAGCTTGTGGAAGCAGACGGAGCGCTATAATCCTGAAGTGATTCTTGGTGAAACGGTAACACGTTATCGTAAGCTTGATGATGGTTCGTTTGCGGTGACGGTCAGTTCTGGCAGGGTTTTTGTTTCGCGTGCGCTTTTGATTGCTGCTGGCCTGGGTGCGTTTTCGCCACGCAAGTTGCCGCAGTTGACGAATATTGATGATTTGGAGGGGCGCTCAGTTTTTTATGCGGTCAAGAATGTTGGCGATTTTGCAGGCAAGCGCGTGGTGATTGTCGGCGGGGGTGATTCCGCGCTCGACTGGACGGTCGGGCTGTTGAACACGGCAGCGAGTGTCACTCTGGTGCATCGGATGCACGAGTTTCAGGGGCACGGCAAGACGGCGCGTGAGGTGCTTGAGGCAAAAGAGAGTGGACGACTGGAGGTCTTTTTAAATACTGAAGTCAAGTCCGTTGATATTCAGGGCGATGAGTTAACGGCGGTGCATTTGCAGTCAAAAACCGGCAAGGTTCGCCGCATTGAGGCTGATCGGCTGTTGCTTTTGATTGGGTTCAAGTCCAATCTCGGTCCACTTGCCGGCTGGGATCTCGCTTTGTACGATAATGCTCTGGTGGTGGACAGCCACATGAAAACCTCCGTTGACGGGCTCTATGCTGCGGGCGATATTGCCTATTATCCCGGCAAACTTAAAATTATCCAGACAGGTTTGAGCGATGCGGCAATGGCAGTGCGTCACAGTTTAAATTATATCAAACCTGGCGAGAAGATCAGTATGACCTTCAGTAGTCTGAAAGCTGCAAAGGAAAAGAGGAAGGCTTCAGACAATGGTTGAACAGCATCTTCCCGTTACGACATCGTTGCAGGCGTGGATGCTTGCCATTCGTCCTAAAACCCTACCGGCTGGCGCCGTGCCGGTTGTGCTTGGCTCAGCCCTTGCTGCGGTTGATGGTCACTTCGCTCTACTTCCAGCTCTTGTGGCGTTGATTTGTGCGCTTGGCATTCAGGTTGCAACCAATTTTATTAACGAGATTTACGATTTTCGCAAGGGAGCAGATACTGCGGAACGGCTCGGTCCAACACGAACTGTGGCTGCCGGCATTATCAGCGAACAAACCATGATTCGCGTCTCGATGGCGCTGGTTGGAACGGTTTTTCTGCTCGGTCTCTATCTTGTCTTTACGTCAGGCTGGCCCATTTTCTTGATAGGTGTACTCTCGCTGATTTTTGCATGGGCTTATACCGGTGGACCCTATCCAATTGCCTATTCTGGTCTTGGCGATTTGTTTGTTTTTATCTTTTTTGGACTTGTGGCGGTTGGTGGTACCTATTATGTGCAGGCTCACACCATCTCGCTCATCGTCCTTCTCGCTGCTGTGGCACCAGGGCTCTTTTCGGTCAACATCCTGCTGGTGAATAATATCCGCGATATTGCCACTGATCGCACCGTTGGCAAAATGACGCTGCCTGCGCGTATTGGCGCACCGTGGGCACGCCGGCTCTACGTTATCTTCACCATTATTGCATTTTTTGTTCCTGTACTGCTCGCCC
>CAIQSY010000112.1 GCA_903874585.1 uncultured Chlorobiaceae bacterium
AGACCACCGCTTGTGCCTGGCGCAGCTCTTCTACAGTCCGAGCATTTGCCAATGTTTCCTTTGCCTTTTCCAAAACCTCCTTACCACTTGCTGGTCGTGCCATATACCCACCTCCTTTTAGGGTATATTATAACACTTTTGATTTAGAAATTGAATAAGGAGATAGAGAACTTTCTACTTTCACCCGCAGCTATTGATCGTGCTGCTGAACGGAGAGTTTTGGACAGGTCGAAGCGGAGCGGCGGGTCCGAATTGAGCTTTGTTCCGTGTGCTCGTAGTTTCCTTTACGAATTTTCGAATATGAAAAAGACTTATGTCACATCACAACTTGTCTCGTCTAATCGGCAGTACCTGAAATGTGTATCACCCGCAATAGATGAGGCTACTGCCACCGAGTCGGCACTAAGCAATTTTGAGTTACGCTGGAGTGATGGAGATATGCGATTCGCTATGGTGCCGGGCAAGGATGCGCTAAGTTTCGTGAACGAGCAACTGCAGAAACGCTATAAGGTAACGGTGACTCCGAGCGCGATTATCGATGCGTTGAAGAATGAAGAGGTTCCTGAATCGATGAAAAATCTTATACGGTCTCTTGATGAATTTACCCAGTTGAATCATGGACAGGTAAAGGGGCAATAAACTTTGAGGAAACACTTCTGAGACTCAGCGCTCTACAGCGCATAATCCAGAACTTCCATGCCGATCGGAACCCTGATCAAAACCATACAGGACATCATGCGCAAGGATGTCGGCGTTGATGGCGATGCCCAGCGCATCAGCCAGATCGTCTGGCTGCTTTTTCTGAAAATATTCAACGATCGTGAGGAGGAGTGGCAGCTTACCATTCCCAATTATAAAACCCCGCTTCAGAGCCGGTATCGCTGGCAGAGTTGGGCAAAAGATCCCGAAGGAATAACGGGAGAAGAGCTGATTGATTTTGTCAATAATGAGCTTTTTCCCTCACTCAAGAGGTTGGCTTACGTTGCAGGGGTGTCGCCACACGGCAGGGTGATCGGTTCGGTCTTTGAGGATGCCTACAATTACATGAAGTCCGGCACCCTGCTCCGGCAGGTGATCAACACCATTGAAGAGGGGGTCGATTTCAACTCCTCCAGCGACCGTCACCTCTTCAACGACATCTACGAAAAGATTCTTGCTGACTTGCAGTCTGCCGGAAATGCCGGCGAATACTACACTCCTCGCGCCGTTACCCAGTTTATGGTGGAGACGCTCAACCCGCAACTCGGTGAATCGGTGCTCGATCCCGCCTGCGGCACCGGTGGCTTCCTCACCAACACTATCGAACACCTCAAAGAGCAGGTGAACAACGCCGACGATCTGAAGAGTTTGCAGGAGAGCATTCACGGAGTGGAAAAGAAGCCCCTGCCGCACATGCTTGCCCTGACCAACATGATGCTGCACGGTATCGACGTGCCCACCAACATCCGGCACGACAACACCCTCAGCCGTCCGCTCAAAGACTACGGTCCGAAAGAGCGTGTCGATATTATCGTCACCAATCCGCCTTTCGGGGGTATGGAAGAGGATGGCATTGAAAACAACTTCCCCAAAAAATACCAGACCCGCGAAACCGCCGACCTCTTCATGGCGATGATCATGCACCGGCTCAAGCAGAACACTGGTCGAGCTGCGGTGGTTCTGCCCGACGGTTTTCTCTTTGGCGAGGGAGTCAAAACCAACCTGAAGCGGGAGCTGCTTGAAGAGTTCAACCTGCATACCATCGTCCGATTGCCGAAAGGTGTTTTCAGCCCCTACACCAGCATCTCGACCAACATCCTCTTTTTCGAAAAGGGCGGCCCGACAAAAGATCTCTGGTTCTTTGAACACCCCTATCCAGAAGGCTACAAGGCATACTCCCGCACCAGACCGTTGACCATTCAGGAGTTTGACCGCGAAAAAGCGTGGTGGGGTGGCGCGGAGCGCAAGGGGCGCAAGGCTGACCAATATGCCTGGATGGTTACGGTTGAGGATATTGCCGCACGCAACTACAATCTCGATTGCAAAAACCCCCATGAAGTGGCGGTGAACCATCGTGACCCTGAAGAGCTGATGGAGGAGTATCTTGACATTACTCGTAAGCTTGAAGCCGCTCAAGCTGCGCTGAAGCAGGAACTGATGCAGGCATTGGGAGGGAACTGAATGGAAGTGCTTGAAAAATATTTCGACATCGCTTTTGCAGCACCGGAGGGGATTAAAAAACTGCGTGAACTGATTTTAACCCTTGCCATGCAGGGCAAACTCGTTCCGCAAGACCCGAATGACCAGCCTGCAAGTGAACTGCTGAAGGAGATAGAGGCAGAGAAACGGAGGTTGGTTAAAGCCCGAAAGATCAGGGAGCCAAAATCGCTGCCCAAGATAAAGCCTGAAGAAGTGCCTTATGAATTGCCAGCGGGATGGGAGTGGGTCAGGCTTGGGAGTATTGGTAATATCTTTAATGGCAATAGTATCAACTCAGAAGAAAAAGCGTCGAAATATGCTGGAGCAGAAGGGTTGCCATATATAGCGACAAAAGATGTTGGTTATGGACTCAATGCTTTGGCTTATGAGAACGGAATTTCGATTCCAAAATCTGAAGTCCAATTCAAAGTTGCACACAAGGATGCCGTACTTATTTGCGCTGAAGGTGGTAGTGCAGGAAAGAAATGTGGCATGACGGATAGAGACATTTGTTTCGGTAACAAGCTTTTTGCTAATGAGCTTTTTGGTGGGATTTCATCAGACTATATCCTCTATATGTATCTCTATCCAATGTTCAGGTCACTTTTTGCAGGAGCAATGTCTGGTATCAGTAGCGTCCGGTAAAAAAATGAAAAAGGTCTGAAACGACTTGAAAAACAGCGATATTAAAAGTGACGAAACGATTGATATCACCTTTATAAGCAAGGAGTTTCAGACCATGCGACAAAT
>CAIQSY010000113.1 GCA_903874585.1 uncultured Chlorobiaceae bacterium
CTAATACTCGGCGTTACATATCTACGTTTAAAAGACGTGGCCTGAGCGGAGTCGAAGGCAGCGTCTTTTTTTTGTTGGCTGAAGTTTGCTGGACATTGTTCACTGAGCGAAGTCGAAATGAGCGTCTCGACCGAAGTGTGGTCATTGATGAAAGTTGCTTAAAACGTTTTTTGGTTGTTTTAACGAACATCATGCTCCTCGGTTTCGCAAGGTGTTGCACGACATGTTTCTTGATCATCTTGACAAATCTCAGACCAACAATCTATATTGGTAAATAAGGAGAAATCTGCAAAAAGCTCTCGTTTGTAGTGGTAGTGGTTATCTGAGATTATTATTCTGTTTTGAAGTGCTGAAATGTGTTGTCAGGGGTGGGTGCAGCCCGAAACAGTCCGCAGTTTTACGACTGTTTCGGGCGAGAATCGGCAGCTTAAAGTCCGAGAGCTTTAAAGAGAATTGGCAGGGCACAAAGGCCAATGGCAACATTCGTTGCGCCACAGATTTTGGTGATAAGCGGACTCTGCTTATACCATGCAAATGGCAGGAGGATGGTAAGTACGTTGATGAGCAGCAGTACAGTGCCTAAAGGCCATATTTTTCCGAGAAGAATGGCTTTGTAGCTGAAGATGGCTGTCATGAAAAAGATACCGAGAAAGAGGTGTGCGTAAACTTTTTTGTCGCCGGGATTGTAGAAATGCATGGCAACAACAACCCAGAACATACCGTAAGTAGCAAAAATTGTTCCCAAGTAAATTCTGATTTCCGGGGGTATTCCCATGTCGAAAAGATACATACATACTGCGGTGAAAAGCTGGGTAAGACCGCCAAAATAGAGGGCAATATGGCCGAGATTCCTTCCTAACTTTGCATGATCAGTCTCCTTGTCAAGTCCGAATCCTAACTGTTCAAGTCCGAATACCCAGACGGTCATGACCAGCCCGAATACTCCGATAGCCTCCGGATTTACAACATTCATTGTAGTTAATCTCCTTTTTTTGATTGGTTATTAAAGTTAATTATTTAAACCGTTGAAATTAATTCATTACAACGATGGCGGAATATACGCCTATTTTTTGCTGATAAAGTAATGGTATTTTTTGCCGGGCATAACTCTTTGGAGAGTCGATGAAGCATAACGTATAGTCGCTTAGTTGCATTGGTATTAGTTGCGAATTAGCAGGAATTCTGCCATTCTTTTGCTACCTTGGCTCAGTGATGATGAGATAATCGAAGATGTTATTGATGCAATGACATTACCTGCTGAAGAGACCTCCACGAACAATAGAGACAATCCTGTTATTCCGATGTCTCAACGGCGTGGTGCGTTTACGGGCACTTTGCTCTCTGCATTTCCAGCTTTTCAGAGCGCGAATTTTCGTCGCTACTTTCCTGGACAAGTGGTCTCCATGATTGGTACTTGGATTCAGATGGTGGCGCAAGGCTGGCTGGTGCTTGAAATTACCGGTTCAGCCTTTGATGTAGGGCTTGCTGCTGCGGCCTCCACGTTGCCAACACTTTTTCTTTCACTGCCAAGCGGCGTTGTGGTTGATCGCTATTCACGTCGCACCATTCTCCTCTGGACGCAGTCTGCTGCAATGCTGCTTGCCTTTGTGCTTGGTTTTTTCGCTATAACAGGCATGGTGACCATCGAAATTATTCTCATCCTCTCGTTTCTGCTTGGCTGTGTGAATGCGCTGAATGTGCCAGCACTGCAAGCCTTTCTCAGCGAAATTGTTGAGCGCGAACATCTCCCCTCGGCAATTGCCATGAACTCCGCTATTTACAACGGTTCACGTGTGATTGGTCCGGCCATTGCGGGAATGCTTATTGCCGTTACCGGCACGGGCTCGGCATTTCTTGTTAATGGCTTCAGTTTTCTCGCGGTGATTCTCTCACTGCTTGGCATGAAAGGGCGAAAACAGGTTTCAGCACCATTTGTTCACCAGAAACCATTGCAGGCAATTCGTGAAGGAGTAAGCTATGCGTGGAATCATCCCGTTATCAGGACGTGCATTTTCTACATTGCGGTTGTTGCAATTTTTTCATGGTCGTATGTTACCATGCTGCCGGTTATTGCGAAAAAGACATTCCACATGGACGCTTCAGGGATGGGCTATCTCTATGGTGTATCAGGACTTGGTTCGGTATTCGGTACGGTGCTGCTCTCCATCTACTCCAGCAAAATTGATCGTCTGATTTTTGTGGCTGGCGGTTCAATTCTGTTTGCTCTTGCGCTTACCGGCTTTACCTTTACCACTTTTTTGCCGTTAGCACTACTTTTTCTCTTTTTCGGTGGTTTTGGGCTGGTTGCTGCTGTGGCTACGCTGAGCGCGACCATTCAAAGCGCGGTTGACGACCGTTTCAGAGGGCGGGTAATGAGCCTTTATATGATGATTTTTATGGGTTTTATGCCTCTTGGTAATCTTGAAATCGGCTATCTTTCCGAACATTTTGGTACAGGGCTTGCCATTCGTATCAGTTGCTTTGTTACCCTTCTTGCAGCACTAACGCTTATGGTATTCAGTCGTCGGATCCGTCAAGCGTACAGCCGTTACAAGGAATTACAACCATCACCAACACTGATACAAGCCACAACATTATGACGCAGCAGCACGATTTACCAATGAACTCATTCAGGCAAAACCCAAGTTTCGCTCCGTTTTGCATGAGCAACGCATTACCATGCTCCATCCACTTTTTCTGGCTATGGAGCAGGATAATGACGATTGGCGCTCGACGTTTGCAACATCGTGGGCTACAGGATTTGTAATCGGTGTTTTGACGAACGA
>CAIQSY010000114.1 GCA_903874585.1 uncultured Chlorobiaceae bacterium
GTGAATTTTGAATAAAATTTACCAGCATACAAACTGCTCGATGTTATAGAATTTTGACCAAGTTTCGAACCGAGGCTTCGGTCATCATACCCTCTAAGTGGAGTGGTTGGTAAGCTCGACATGCCGCTGCCACCCATATAGAAATATTCCGTGTAAGGGATATAGTCAGTATTGCTGAAGGTTGAAAGGTAGCCGTGCTGTGTCGATAAATTTAAGACGAGATTTTTCGACATTGGCATGTACCAGCTTGAGAGAGCTGTCAATTTATAGAAATCGACAGACCCTGGTAGTGGACCGCCAGCCAACTGACCAGTAATAGAGTTTTTGCTGCCACGCCGTGGATAAACAGGACTGTCAATGCTGTTGCGTGTGGTGGTGAGTGTTACCGAATATTCATCTGCCGCGGTTGGTGCATTTGGATCGACATAATCGACAAAACTCAGGAAGCCACCTTCGCTATGGAGATATTTCAGTTTGACGTTGATTGAAGTGTAATCATCAGGCCACTTTAAGCGTTTGCCAACCGAGAGTGTTGTACCATATTGGTCGATAACGGTTGGGTCATCAATACTGTTATTGGTATAGTCGTATGCGGTATGCGTTTTAAAGGCTGAAAAACCAAGAGCTGTCGGGGTGCCAAATGCCCACGGTTCTGTAAAATTAAGGCTGAGCGTCTTGTAGTGATCACTGCCAAATTGCCACTGTAAGCCAAGTTGCTGCCCGTCGCCGTGGGGTAGAGGGCGATAGGCATCACCATTAAAAATATCTTTCAGTGAAAAGTTGTTGAATGTTACACCGAGCGCGCCAGTAAAACCGTTACTGCTGTAACCAACAGAAGTATTAAATGTATCGGTCTGTTTTTCGGTAACATTGTACGTTACATCAACGGTGTTGTTTTCAGGATTCGGTTCAATATCAGGGGTAATCTGTTCGGGATCAAAGTAGTTAAGCATACTGAGTTCCCTGATGCTGCGGACTACGTTTTTTCTGCTGAACATCTCTCCCGGCACTGTGTATAATTCACGGCGGAGAACATGGTCTTTCGTTTTTGTATTACCCTTGAGGTTCACCGTATTGATCTGAAACGGCTCACCTTCGCGCATTGTAATCACTAAATCAACCATATTGGGTTGAACAATCTTCTCTTCAAGGTTAACCTTGAACGAGAGGTATCCGCGATCAAGATAGAGCGAGCTGACATCGGAGTTGTCCTGCGAGTAATTGAGCCGCTCCTGAATTAATCGGGGGTTATACACATCTCCTTTTTTAAGACGGAATGTTTTTTCAAGCAGCTCTGTTGTTGCAAACTCTTTGGTATTTCCCGACCAGGTAATATTTCTTATCTGATATTTTTTACCCTCTTCTATAAAAATATCAAGAAAGAGCCCTTTATTATTTTTGGAATATTTTATTTCATCACGAAGAACACGCGCATCGCGATACCCATTGTTCCGATAAAATTCTACCAGCAGATTTTTATCATCAATAAATTTTTCAGTATCAAGTTTTGGCGTACCGAAAATTTTTCTCCACCAAGAGTTTTGTGTTGTCTCTTTAAAAACACTTCTCAACTTTTTTTGGTTAAAAGCCGTATTACCATGAAAAGTTATTTTTTCAATTGATACTTTTGCGCCCTCAGTAATTTTGAAAAAAGCTTTGGTATGATTCTTCTCATTTGTTTGGAGAGACCCTTCAGCTTTAGCTGTTAAATACCCTTTTGATGCGTAAAGTTTTTCAATTTTATTGGCAGCCGTCACTAATGATTGTTCTGAAATATTTTTGTTTTTTATAAGAGCTGCTGTTGTGATTAATTCATCGCTATCAAATTTTTTGTTACCTGAAAAAACCACGTCATCAAGTATGGGCAGTTCAGTAACAATAATAGTGAGAGCAATGGTACTATTGCCGCCATCAGTTTTCTCAATGGCAATATCACTGAAACGTTGCAGATTCCACAAATAACGCAATGTTTCAGTAAGCTCTGTTCCCGGAATAATGACTTGTTTTTTGACTTTAAGCGGCAGGCTGTTTAACAGCTCTTTTTCATCTAATGATGTAAGTCCTTTAAAGCTGATTGAGGTAATGGTATAACGCTTTTCCTGAGATGATGTTTTGGGTTCCTCTTTTACTTGAGCTGTCGTTTTCTCTATCGCTCTCTTTTTTGAGCTTGATGGTGCAAGCTTTTGAGTTTTTCCTTGAACATCTTCTCCTGCAACAGTGCAAACAAGAGCAAGCAACACTACAGAGATCAGTTTTTTTGTGTTTTTCATGAATCGAAAGGTAGGTCAATCGGGTTAACGCGTGTTTGCAGGAAATTGTTTGGTGAGCAGTTGTTCGCTGGTTTGTCCAAATCTGCGTTCTCTGCTCTGAAATTCTCGTATGGCATTATAGAGTTGTGTACGGCGAAAGTCAGGCCAATAGGTATTTGTGATATATATTTCGGAGTAAGCACTTTGCCAGAGCATAAAGTTACTGATTCTAAACTCACCACTGGTGCGAATCAATAACTCAGGGTCAGGCATTGAGGCAGTTGAAAGGTAGGCGGCTACCAGTTCCTCTGTAACGTTCTGGGGCTCTACTTTCCCAGCTTTCACATCATAAGCAAGAGCTTGACACGCTTGTGCAATATCCCATTGGCCGCTGTAACTCAGTGCAAGATTAAGAACAAGCTTGTTGTTATTTTTGGTCAATTCTATTGTTTTTTCAAGTACTGTCCGCACTTTTTCCGGTAAGCGATTAATTTCGCCAATAATGTTGAGCCGGATATTGCTGTCGTGCAATTTGCGACTCTCTCTGCTGATAACTCTCACTAAAAGCTGCATCAGCGCTGAAATTTCTGTAGCAGGTCGTTTCCAGTTCTCCGTTGAAAACGTAAAGAGAGTCAGATATTGTATGCCAAGCTGTGAACATGCTTCTACCACATCTTTTACGGATTCAACACCAGCCACATGGCCATCAATTCGGCTTTTCCCTTTTAATCGAGCCCAGCGCCCATTTCCATCCATAATGATGGCAATATGCCTCGGGAGTTCGCACGATGCAATAAGCTCAGCTTGCAAGCGTTTATCTTCATCATTAGTGCGTGAGGCAAACCAGTGCGGTTTCAGTGCGGATGAAAAATCATTTATCTTTATGAGTGCCATATACAGGGGGCTAAGCCTAACGCGTGAACCAATCTCATTTTCGTGATACTCTCTCCTAATCCATTCAAATGACCGCTGTACTCTATCAACTTGAATTGAATTATATGGAGTTATTTGTTATTATACAAACTTTACACGGAATGGCAGCAATTGTCATTTTCTTAGCGTCCTGAAGCCATATTTTTCTCTTAAAATAATTCACAACTATTGTGCAATTAAACAGTTACGAAGATCTTCGTGCTCAGCTTGTTTCGCGTGCTCTTACCTGTGAAGAGGTTGTGCGTTTTTATCTGGAACGTATTGATCAGCATGGTGATGACAATATTTATATAACGGTTTTTCATGAACAGGCGATTGAGCGTGCACGAATGCTTGATCGTAAGCTCCAAGCGGGTGGTACTCTTGGCAAATTATTTGGTATGCCGATGGCTATCAAGGATAATATTGCTATCAAGGGCAGTAAACTTACCTGTGCGTCGAAAATTCTTGCTCAGTATGAGAGCGTTTACGACGCCACCGCTGTGCTTCGGCTTGAGGCGGCGGATGCGATTTTTCTGGGCAAAACCAACATGGATGAGTTTGCCATGGGCAGCTCGAATGAAAATTCAGCGTTTGGCAATGTTCCAAATCCTTTTGATAAAAACAGGGTTCCCGGTGGCAGCTCAGGTGGTTCTGCGGCGGCTGTAGCGTTTGGTCTTGCTATGGTGGCGCTTGGTTCTGATACCGGTGGTTCTGTAAGGCAGCCCGCAGGTTTTTGTGATATTGTAGGGCTTAAGCCAACCTATGGTCGAATTTCTCGTTATGGTCTTGTAGCGTTCGCCTCCTCTTTCGATCAAATTGGTGTGCTTGCCCGCCATTGTGATGATGCAGCTCTTGTGCTTGAGGTGATGGCTGGGCGCGATGAGCGCGATGCCACATCGTCCGCTCATGCGGTTGATAATTATAGCCAGCAGATTGCAGCAGTCTCTGTTGAAGGGCTGAAAATTGGTGTTCCAAAAGAGTATTTCCCTGAAAATCTCAATGCCGATGTATCGCGTATGGTGCGGGGAAAACTTTCGGAATTGCGTGACCGAGGTGCTGAACTTGTTGAAATCACCTTGCCTGATAGCCAATATGCTATTGCAGCGTATTACATACTTGTTACAGCAGAGGCTTCATCAAACCTTGCTCGTTTTGATGGCGCTCGGTACGGTTATCGTGCTGAACATGCGGAAAATCTTGCTGCAATGTATGTGAATTCGCGCACTGAAGGGTTTGGCAGAGAGGTGAAGCGCCGAATTATGCTTGGTACCTATGTGCTTTCAGCGGGTTATTACGACACATATTATAAAAAAGCGCAACAGGTTCGCCGTGTGTTTCAGGATCGATATCGTGAAGCGCTTGAAAAGGTGGATGTTATCGCCGGTCCAACATCGCCATTTCCGCCATTTGGTATTGGCGATAAAACGGGCGATCCGCTTGAAATGTATCTTGCCGATGTGTTTACTGTTCCTGCAAGTATTGTTGGTATGCCAGCCGTCAGTGTGCCGCTTGGGTTTGACAGCTTAAAGCTTCCTGTTGGTATGCACCTTATCTGTAATTTTTTTGAAGAAGGGAAACTGCTTGGTATTGCAAAACTCATGCAGCGCTCTCTCTGATTTTCGGTAACGTCCCTAAGAAAACCATTAATCTTAATAATTCTGATCCTATGAGCGTTTTAGTCAACAAGGATACTCGCCTGCTTGTGCAGGGGATAACCGGTGCGGAAGGAACTTTTCACACTTCTCAGATTCTTGCCTATGGAACCAATGTGGTTGCAGGTGTTACCCCTGGAAAAGGCGATCTTCTCTATAATGGTAATGAAAAAGATCAGTTTTGCCGTCCAGTGCCGGTATTTAATACTGTGCGTGAAGCGGTACAGAAAGCTGAAGCAAATGCAACAGTGATTTTTGTTCCTGCTCCTTTTGCTGCCGACGCCATTATGGAAGCTGCTGATGCTGGTTTAAAAGTGATTATCTGTATTACCGAGGGTATTCCAGTGAATGATATGATGAAGGCGTTTGCTTTTGTGAAGCAGAAAGGTGCTACGCTTGTTGGTCCTAACTGCCCGGGTGTTATTACTCCAGGAGAGGCGAAAGTTGGTATTATGCCTGGCTTTATCCATAAAAAAGGAAGTATTGGCGTTATTTCACGCAGTGGTACCTTGACTTACGAAGCGGTGCATCAGCTTACTTTGGTTGGGCTTGGTCAGTCAACCTGTATTGGTATTGGTGGCGACCCGATTATTGGTACGCAGTTTATTGATGCGCTCAAGCTGTTTGCTGCTGATGATGAAACTGAAGGTTTGGTAATGATTGGCGAGA
>CAIQSY010000115.1 GCA_903874585.1 uncultured Chlorobiaceae bacterium
ATGGTCCCAAGTTTGTGAACCAATCGTGATTTATCAACGGTTCTTATTTGGTCAATAACAACCTGCCCATCCTTGCCATGAAAAGAGCAGTTGACTCGGGTAGGGTAATCTGTCATTGGAGCAACAATAACTGTAGCAACGTAATGATTCATTTCGTCTGGTGAAATAACAAGACATGGGCGAGTCTTACGAATTTCACACCCTATCGTGGGATCCAAGCTAACCAAATACACCTCAAAACGTTTGACTACCATTGCCATTCGTCCTCGTCCCATGAAGATTGGCTATCAAGTCCACCGTCAATGAGAGAATCATCTCCCACCGCTGCCATGCTCTTGAATTTTTCATCCCAGCCCTGACGGGGAAATGATGCTGATCGAATAATTAACGTTTCATCCTGAATTTCAAGCTCCACATCAGCTCCGAAGTGGCACTGTTCAAGCAGCACTTTCGGAATCTTGATTCCTTGAGAATTTCCAATACGAACGATACTTGTTCGCATACATCCCTCCTACGTTACAAATGACCATGAATAGACACAATGTAATTACAAAAGAGCGGTTTATTCCAAAAACTTGACTCGGTTTTGAGATACACACGTTGCACTCCACCGCCATAACCATGGCGACCATCCACCACAACCCAGCACTCAGTTCTTCATAGAAAACGGCAGCGGACCCTCACCACGTGGCGAAAGCTGATCGTAACCGCCAACTTTGTCGTAAACGCGGACGTAATCAACAACCATATCTGCAGGAAAAACGGTCGTCTCATCAGGATCATTTGGAAAACGCCCCTCCACAGCTATGTTCATAATAATGTAAAATGGTTGATCAAATGGCGCTGGCCATCGGTTCAATTCGCTTTCATTACTTGGTGCCACGCCGCGAACCTCAACCTTTTTACTGCTGCTCCACCAGAAATTATGCGTTGCAAGGAGTTGCCCGTCAATATATGAACGTATCTCACCCGGCTCCCACTCAAAAGCATACACATGGAAATCGGTAACACGTTGATTAACCGGCAAATTGTAATCTTTCCTGACAAACGCATTGGCTGGCCAACGCGATCCAAAGTGGATCGTATTCCGAATCTGATTTGGCGTCTGACCATCGACCTCAACAATGTCAATTTCTCCTGAAGCTGCCCACACACCGTACGCATCGTTCTGAGGCAACATCCAGATAGCTGGCCAGATTGCTTTACTTGCCGGCAGCTTTGCCCTGAATTCATAACGACCATAGGTTTTGCTGAAGAGCGAATTACCAAACCGGTCGCGTGTTTTAAGGCGAGCAGAGGTGTACCCGCATCCCATAAACGACTCCTTCATCACACGAAGATGCAGCATACCATCTTTAACAAACGCGTTCTCCGGTGCGTTAGTATAATATTGTAACTCATTATTTCCCCAGCCATTAACCCACTGCTTGGTATCATAAGCATAAAAGCCATTACCAAAATCGAAGTCCCATTTACTCCTGTCAATCCCCTTCCCTTCAAACTCGTCACTCCAGACTAATTGCCACCCTGGTGCTCTTGGCAATTCAACAGCACACGATGGCGATGGCACACTCCACGCCATAATAACCAGCAGTAAAACAGTAAAAATACGACACAACTTACCCATGAGCACACTCTCAACAATGTTAATAGACCAACGAAATCAATAATGAACAACCGCTAAAAATAAAATGAGACAGAAGGTAAAAAAGAATACAATGAAATCAACAATCGCGCATCGGACAACCATCACCAATGAGGCATTGCGTTTCCATAATCGAGCGGGTTTATGTATCTTCGCGCACGAATGTACTCACTTTCACGTAACGCTCAACTTTACACACCAATACATTATGGAAAGAACTCTTACCATCCTGAAACCCGATTGCGTCCGCAAACAACTTATCGGTGCTGTTATCGACCAAATTGAACGCGCCGGCTTCCGCGTTGTTGCCATGAAGAAAACCCGCCTCACGCAAGAGACCGCTGGCGAATTTTATGCCGTTCACCGCGAGCGCCC
>CAIQSY010000116.1 GCA_903874585.1 uncultured Chlorobiaceae bacterium
AGCCATCTTTCCAATGAGCAGGGGCACCGGGCAGTTATGCAGAAACTGGGTGCGCGGCCTATTCTCGATCTCGATCTTCGCCTTGGTGAGGGTACAGGTGCAGCGCTTGCTATGCAGCTTATTGAGGGAGCGATAAAAATATATAATGAAATGGCAACGTTCAGCGCGGCGCAGGTGAGCGAAAAGAGTGCGGAGTAAGGTGTTATGCTGAGCGGACTTGTCACTGCCATGAGAACGTTGACGGTGCTCACGGTTCCGGGCAAAGATACGGAGCGTTTCAGCACATCGCTCTACTGGTTTCCGCTGGTTGGTTTGTTGACAGGGCTGATGCTGGCGGCGGTTGCTTACGTCGGTCATCTCGTGGCGTGGAATGAGCTGGCGTCGGCGCTTGTGGTGCTTGGTGGTATGGCGTTGACTCGCGGAATGCACGCCGATGGTTTTGCTGATATGGCCGATGGCTTCTGGGGCGGAAAGACAAAGGAGGCAGCATTGCGGATTATGAAGGATCCTAATGTCGGCTCTTTTGGCGCGATTGCCCTTTCGGGACTGATGCTGCTTAAATGGATCGCCCTTGTTAAGCTCATTACTCTAAGTGCATTTCCGGTGATTGTTGCAGGTGTTGTTCTGGCTCGATTGTTGCAGGTGCTGCTCGCCTCATCCCTGCCTTACGCCCGTAGCGAAGGCGGCACAGCGCAATCCTTTGTGAAGGGTGCTGGAGCATCACACATCATCGTTACCTCTTTACTCATACTCTCATTGCTTATCCCGCTTTTCTCCTTCAAATTCCCTACGATTGCAATTGTTATCGTTTCGGCACTTATTGCTGGCGCGATGATTGGCGTGTTGAGCTACCGGAAAATCGGCGGTGTGACGGGCGACGTGCTCGGTGCCGGAAGCGAAATAACCGAAGTAGTTGTCTGGATTGCCGGTGCAATAAGTATCCTTGTTTTCCCATGAGCGCTTCTGTGCCGCATACGACGATTCTTATCATTGGCGCTGGTGCAGCGGGCATGGCTGCGGCCATTGCTGCCCGACGGAGCGCTGAGCGTTCAGGGCGAAGCTGCACGATAACATTGCTTGAGCGAAATGCACGTCCTGGAACAAAAATCCGAATTTCCGGTGGTGGAAAATGCAATGTAACGCATTCAGGTACGCCGGCGGAGCTGCTCGAAAAAGGGTTTTTGCGTTTGCCGGAACGGCGGTTTCTGCGTAACGCTCTTTATGGCTTTTCAAACAGCGATCTTCTTGAACTGCTTCGGTCACGAGGTGTTGATACTGCAGAGAGGGTTGATGGCAAGGTTTTTCCCGTGAGTGGTGATGCTTCGTCAGTCGTTGCAGTATTTGAGGATTTGTTACGTTCAGCATCAGTGCAGCGTACTTTTTCCAGTCGAGTGCGGCGTGTTGAACGAAAAGGTGAGCGATTTATGGTGACAACGGAGGCGGCCTCATTGACGGCGGATGTTGTGATTCTCGCTACTGGCGGCGTTTCGTACTCCCACACCGGTACCACCGGCGATGGATTGGCAATTGCCCGTGCGTTTGGCCACTCGATTACCAAGCCATCTGCTGCACTTGCGCCCATTTACACCATCAAACCTCCGCCCGCATCGCTCTCCGGCATCGCTCTTCGTTCAGCAGGTTTTGTTGCCACGGCTGGTGGACGACGTCTTGAGCGCCGAGGCGATCTGCTTTTTACCCATCGTGGTTTCAGCGGACCGGTTGCGCTGTCGCTCTCGCGCAACATTGCGGAGCTGCACGTGGAGTTGGGCTGTGTCGAGCTTTTTGCTGATCTCTTTCCCGAACAGACCAGCAGAGAGCTGGAGCAGTTGCTTCTTCAGCATGCTCAAAAGAACGGCGCACAGATGGTTCGCAAGTTTTTGCAGAGTTGCCCGATAGCGCCGCTTCAGGGTGGTTTTGCTCTTACGCCACAAGGCTCTATTCCCACCGCGCTTGTTCCATTGCTCATGCAGCGGGCTGGGCTTGATAACGATGTTACATGGAGCACACTATCTCGCGATAAACGGCAATCGCTACTTACAACGCTTCAAGCGTTTCCGATCGGCAGTGTTCGCGATGTGCCGCTTGATCAGGGTGAAATATCCGCTGGTGGTGTTGTGCTGAGCGAAATCAATCCCAAGAGCATGGAGTCACGTCTTGTGCCGAAGCTCTTTTTGTGTGGCGAAATTCTTGATTACGCCGGTGAAATTGGGGGCTTTAACCTGCAAGCCGCATTTTCCACCGGCTGGATGGCGGGAAGTAATGCGCTTTAATCTGCACAGGAATATGCAGGTTCTTTCGTTTTCATATCCATTTTCCTGATTTCAAAACGGTAATGTTCCAAGTCGAAGGAGAATTTCGGGTTATCGTGGAACATCACCCAATTTTTGCTGAAGCGCACTTTCATCGGAACACTCACTTTGCGCTCGTCTCCACAGACGTTATTTTTAACTCCAGGATGGAACAGCTCACCACTCTCTTCAGTGACGGAAACATGCACCGCATGGTCAACCGTGCTGAGCGCCTCGATTGAACCATCCTCCGCAAGCTGCACTGAGTTGATGTCGCCGTGAATGCCGTTCGGCTCATTATCGTACGATGTTATCGTGCCAATAGGTGTTGTGATGTCAATTTTTTTCAGTGGTTCAAATGATCTGATCGCTCCCGACTCATAGAATGCCAGCCCTTTGCGCACAGTTACCTCACCCATTGGCGTTTGTATGGTGAGTGACTGGCCAGGCCAGAGTGTGATGCTTTTGAGCGCGCCGCTTTCGTAAAACTGGAGACCGATCACTTTCGCGTTCAGTGTTCCAACAGGCGATTCAAAGGTCAGCTCGCTTGCCAAGGCAAACTCATTTGTCCACCCCCAGAAGCCGCTCAGCTTGCCATCAAGCGGAAATACTCTTTTAATGGTGCCGCTTTTATGGAACGTCATCAACTCAGCCGGAATTGAACCGACCGATGTTTCTATAATGGTCTGCGACTGCAACGCAATCGATTTCAGTGATCCATCTTTATAAAAATACATCGGTTTAACGGTGCGTCGCCCCATATCCTCCGCTTCGTATTGCGGCACAAGGTCGCCATAAGGAGTGTGCAGCGTGTTAGGTTGTGTGACTAAGCAGCCATCCATCTTGCCGTTTGAAAAGAGTGAGCGAAACTCCACCCCAGAAAGGTCGCCGTAGATTGTGCTGGTGTTTGTCATTGATTATCAGCTTTAAATGTTAGGAGAGCTTTTAAACTCTGTACCATTATAATAGCAATAGTCGTGCCAAACATTCTTCTTTTTTTAAAGTTATATAGTATTGATGATTATACATTGCTACGAGATTTTTCTCTCATCAATAACCCTACATTTTTGTAATGAAGAGCTGTTCGGGTTACGCTTTTGTAGCGACTGTTGGTGGCAAATGAGGTCGGGTGGTTGTCTGTCGGAAGCTGAACAACATTGCATATCTATGGATTTGCTCTATTTTGTGGACAGTTGAAGTAGTTATACCGTTGCTTAAAAGGGATGTATGAAAAAAGTACACACCAGTAGTATATCTTCAATTTTTAAAGAAGATTCAGTGGAATTGCTGTGCCATACAAAGTAATTGCTAACCATTATTTGCACTCTATATAGTTGCGGTTTGTGCGGATGGCAGGAACAGAAATCAAATATCAACAGCGGTCAGGTAGTAGTTTTAAGGGTTAATGTATTTGAAGTTATGGGTAAAGAGTTTCGCGGAAAATTGGACGCCAGTCGAAAAGAGTTGCTGGATTTGGGTTTGCGTAACCCGTTGATTAGTCATTCTCAACGAGCGAAGCAAGTCAAAGTAGTAGATGAAATTTCTACAGAAGTTTATCGAATACTTGTGCTTGAAAATCGTGCAATGAGCTTTGAAGCCGTATCCGTATCTGATGAGGATCTTGGTGCACATGCGGAAGAAGTTATAACTCCATATACTGCAGGTCAGAAAAAGTTGCTGACCCAGCCGAATGAAGATCCCGATGACTATCAATTAGCAGCTCGCCATATCGACAGGAAACTACAGACCAATTTGTCGTCAGAAAAACTACAGACCAAGTTGCTTTCCATTCATAACGATGCTCGCTCATATCTTGAAGAGCAGGGCGTTAATATTTTGTTTCTTGCTCTTGGTTTTGTGCATTGGTACGAAGCTGATGCTTCCAATGAGGCGCGACGCGCCCCTTTACTTTTGATTCCTGTTGAACTCAAACGTGCAAGTGCACAAGAGCGTTTTCAACTCCATTACACAGGAGAAGAAATTGGAGATAATCTCTCATTGATTGAGAAGTTAAAGGGGGAATTCAATATCATCCTGCCGAAAATTACTGACACTGAAGAACTCGATATTCAAGCTTATTATAACTCTATCGAGCAGTCTGTCAGAAGTGAAAAACGATGGAAGGTGATACCCAACGATATAACATTGGGGTTTTTCTCCTTTGGCAAATTTCTCATGTACAAAGACCTTGATCCAGAGGCTTGGTCAGAGGAGAGTAAAGTGACTGGATTTTCCATTATTGAGTCTTTGCTGACAGATGGTTTTCGTGAGCAAAAGAGTGCCTATGGTGATGATACTCACATCGATGAGGTTATCTCGCCAGCAGATGTACATCAGGTTAAGGATGCTGACAGTACACAAATATTAGCTATTCTTGATGTCAATTCTGGACGCAATCTTGTTTTGCAGGGGCCTCCAGGCACCGGTAAATCTCAGACCATTACAAATATTATTGCCGAATGTATAGGCCAAGGCAAGAAAGTGCTTTTTGTGTCCGAAAAAATGGCGGCACTTGATGTGGTAAAACGCCGTTTGGATGAAGTCGGACTGGGCGATGCTGTCATGGAATTGCATAGCCACAAAACGAATAAAAAAAATGTATTAGCAGAAATTGACCGGACGTTGCATCAAGGGAAACCAGTTGTGGAGAATCCGGTTGAAGATATTGCGACTCTCACAAAATTAAGGGATGAACTCAATTCGTATTGTGCCGCAGTTAATAAGCCAGTGGGCAGAGCGCAAATCAGCTTTATCAATGCATTAGGATTGGCTTTGAAAAACCAGCCAGATAATCTTGATGTACCATTGTTTGATTTTCAGCCGATGCAGGAGTGGTCTGGTTCAGATTATCGGGCAGCAAGGTTGAAGGTTGAGGCACTTGATCGTCACCTGAGCGAAGCAGGATCGCCGATACATAATCCATTTAAATTGAGTGGGTTGACCGAAATTCTGCCTTCACAGCAACAAAAGTTGGCGAAAGTACTTGATGACGCAAGGATTGATACTGAAGTGCTCTTATCATCATCCGTCGATTTGGCAAAAGCTATGGGACTTCCAAAACCAGACCATAGAGCAGAGATAGGGATTATCTGTAGGGCTGCTCGTCGTGCCATGGAAGCTCCGCACATCGAAGGCTTGTTGCTTACCTCTGGCGAATGGCAGGTAAGACGCGATGATATTTCAGCTCTTATTGCCGCAGGCAAGGCATTGAGTCTTGCTCACGCACGATATGATGATTGGTTGATTGATGAGGCTTGGACTCAGGATTTTGTAGAGCTAAGGCAGCTCTTTGTAAACAAGGGAAAAAGTTGGTTGCGAGTGTTTTCAAGTGATTTTCGCCAAGCCAAGCAGAAATTTCAGGGGTATTGCCGCAAACCAATCCCCAAAGATGTCACTGAAACGCTCCAGATGATTGATACTATTCTTGACAGCAAGAAGAATCAACAAGTATTTTTGGAACAAGCGGATTTAGGGGCAGCGTTATTTGGCGCCCAGTGGAAAAAAGAAGGTTCAGACTGGGAAGTTTTGGAAAAACTTACCGAATGGGTAGTTGCTCTTTACCGTGATATGGGCAATGGTGTTGTTCCCGAAGGTATCGTCAATTTTTTGTCTGGTTCACCAAAAGTTGATGTTCTCAAAGAGAAGGTTGTTGCCGTAGAATCAAATATGGATAACTATGAGCAAAGTATAACTATTGTTGAAAATGTGCTTCAGCTCAAGCTAAGTCATGAAGAAAAGATCCATTGGCGTTTCACATTAGAACAGCAGGGGGCTTCTCTTTCTCAGTGGTTAAAAAATATAGATCGCTTGCCTCATCTTATCCGATTCAATCAGATCGCTGATGAAATGGCGACGATGGGGCTTGGTTTTATCGTTACGGCGGCAAGAGATTGGGGATATGGGGCAGGTTCGCTGATCAAAATGTTTAATTACAGTTGGTATAATGGTTTGGTTGAAAAAGCCTATGTTGATGAACCCAGCATCAAATTGTTTGATCGTATACAGCATACTCATGTCCAGGATGAATTTATCCGGTTGGACCATCTCCTTTTCCGTCACAATCAGGCTCGACTGGCTCACTTACACTGGAAATCGCTTCCAACGCTGAAGAGTGGTGGTGAACTTCAGATTATCAGCAGTGAAATCAATAAAAAACGCCGACATATGCCCATTCGTGTGTTAATGAGCAAGGCTGGTCGAGCTATTCAGGCAATCAAACCCGTCTTTATGATGAGTCCGATGTCTATAGCCACATATATTCCGCCAGGATCGGTAGAGTTTGATCTGGTTGTTTTCGATGAAGCCAGCCAAGTTAAGCCGGTTGATGCATTTGGCGCCATCATGCGTGGAAAGCAGTCCGTTGTTGTTGGTGATAGTAAACAACTTCCGCCTACCAGTTTTTTTGACAAATTGGTTGAGATCGATGATGATGAGGATGATTTCGACAATATTGGCGATACGGAAAGCATTCTCAGTTTATTTCTCGGGAAAGGGGCGCCGGAACGGATGTTGCGTTGGCACTATCGTAGTCGTCATGATTCACTGATTGCTGTTTCCAACAATGAGTTTTACGACAATCGTCTTGTTGTTTTTCCGAGTCCGGGATCTAATGAAACAGCTCGTGGTCTCCAATTCCATCATCTCCCGAATACTTCCTATGACAGAGGAAAAACCCGTTCTAACCCGGATGAGGCAAAAGCTGTGGCAAAAGCTGTTCTCGAACATGCCAAATCCTTTCCTGACATGACGCTTGGTGTTGTTGCCTTCAGTACTGCGCAGAGGGATGCTATTGAACTTCAGCTTGAACTTTTACGCAGGGTTAACTCGAGTTATGAGATCTTTTTCAACGAACATCAGCGAGAACCTTTCTTTATCAAAAACCTTGAAAATGTCCAGGGAGATGAGCGTGATGTTATCTTTATAAGTCAGTAGTGTCCGGTTAAAATAAAGAGAGCTGTGCAACAGGATCCCGCACTTTTTGCAGCGAGCGTTCATCCAAAGACAAAATATCAATAAGCAATCGTTGCTCCATGAGCACAGACGCGATCATTCTTGTCAAAACCTGCAAGGAGTAGCTGTATTTTGTCTGAAATTTGATGTACG
>CAIQSY010000117.1 GCA_903874585.1 uncultured Chlorobiaceae bacterium
CCCCACTCAAGCACCTGCATTCCCCCAAGCGATGCACCAACAACAAGCTTGACGCGCTCAATGTCCAGACCGGCAAGCAGCAGACGCTGCACATGCACCATATCACGAATGGTAATGAGCGGAAAATCAGGTCCATAATTGCTGCGTGTTCGTGGATTGATGGAGATTGGACCTGTCGTTCCATAACAGCTTCCCAGCACGTTTGAGCAGATAATAAAGTCGGCGGTATCATCAAACGCCTTGCCTTTGCCAAACATTCCATTCCACCACGCATCAACATCAGCAGAACCGGTGAGCGCATGGCAAACCAGAACCACATTATCTTTTGCCGCATTAAGCTTACCCCACGTCCTGTAAGCTATGCGCAACGATGGCAGTATGCCGCCAAGTTCGGTAGTAAATGGCTGGTTAATGTCGAAATAGAGTGTATGATCGGAAATAAACTCAGTATAGACTCTCATGCGCTTCATATCATTATTGAGCATCCGCAAGGCTCTCGCACAAAACCGCTTATGACGATTGTGAGATAATGCCTTTCTGCAAAAGCTTGTTTGAAAACCACTTTGCTGCTTGAGCTATCGCTTCCGATGTGCGCATAAAAGGCGCAAGATGCAACGGATTACAGGAAAATGTTTGAATTGAGGTATGAAGTATGAACCTGCAACGTCTCAAGCTTGCAGAACAGAGTACATACCATCATCATTCCCGCGCAATTGCCGGGATGGAATTGGCACCGATCATTGGGCAATGATGGTTGCCAAGGCTTCTTCGGGCCAGTCCCTCCACCTTTCTGGATGATAGCGTTAAATTTTGAAAAGAACATTTAGAGCAACCAATCTACAACAGGGAATAGTATTTTACAAGCTGAGAGCAACAGCAGCAGATCAGTTTAAATTTTTTACATAATCCGCTTCTTTTGGGAGCTATTTCAGCACTTTCTTCTCTATATTTTCAGGTAAATGGATAGTATCTCAACCAGTTATCATGCAGTTTGAATCTGACCCTGAAAAAAGTAAGCTGAACAAGGTAAAGCACGGTATTGACTTTATTGGGGCACAAGTACTGTGGAGTGACAACTGTCTGGTAGAAATTCCCGCAAGAACAACCGATGAAGCTCGATTTATTGTTATTGGACAAATTTCAGGAAAATATTGGTCGGGAGTAATAACATACAGGAATAACGCTGTAAGAATAATTTCCGTAAGAAGATCACGAGATGAGGAGATAACGTTTTATGAAAGCTGCAGAATTTGACAAGGCATTTGATGAAGGTTTGAATATTATCCCTCATTTGGATGTGCAGAAAGCACAACGGGTAAAAGAGCCACGTAAAAGGGTAACTATTGATTTCCCTCTCTGGATGATCGATTCGCTCGACAAAGAGGCAACTCGACAGGGAGTTTCACGTCAATCTATAATAAAAGTGTGGCTTAACGACCGCTTGCATCAACAGAACGTTTGACTATTACTCAATTGAAGCTATAACGCATCATTGTAACATAGTGCTTGCAGAGAGCGCTATGTTATAATGATGTTGAGGAATACTTCCAGTTATCACCATCAAGCATTGCAATCCCTATCCCCACCACACCCTATGACCATCACCGCACGAGAACTTTCCCTGAACGTTTTGCAATCGCTTGAAAGTGGCAGCG
>CAIQSY010000118.1 GCA_903874585.1 uncultured Chlorobiaceae bacterium
CACCATGCTTATCGAAGCAGGTGAGTCGCCGACGGTGATGATTGGTGGCGTTTCGGATTACCTGAAAGGGAGTACCGTGGTTGGCGAGGGGAAATTCATGGTAATTGAAGCCGATGAGTACGACCGTGCTTTTCTCAAACTGACGCCGACCATTGCCATTGTCAACAGCCTCGAGTCGGAGCACATGGACACCTATGGTACGCTCGATGAGCTTAAGCAGGCATTTCTTACTTTTGCCAACAAAGTGCCCTTTTACGGGCGGGTTATTTGCTGCGTTGACTGGCAGGAGATTCGCAAAATTATTCCCTCAATGAATCGGCGCTACACAACGTTCGGTCTTGAAGAGCCCGCCGATGTCATGGCGATTGATGTTGTTCTCGAAAAATCACGCGCCATTTTTACCATTAAAGTATATGGTAACGAGTATTGCAATGTCTGCATCAACGTTCCCGGGCGTCACAATGTGCTCAACGCACTTGCTGCGTTTTCCGCCGGTCTTGAGCTTGGCATTCAACCCGAGCTGCTCATTGCAGGGCTTGGTCAGTACAGCGGTATGCGCCGCCGTTTTCAAATGAAATACGATAATGGCATGGGGTTGATGGTGGTGGACGATTATGCGCATCATCCATCAGAAGTCAAAGCAACCGTTCGAGCCGCGAAGAGTGGCTGGGCAGATTCTCGTGTGGTAGCCGTCTTTCAGCCGCACCTTTTTTCGCGCACAAAAGAGTTTGCCGATGAGTATGGTTGGGCGCTTTCACGGGCAGATGTGGTTTATGTGGCAGATGTTTATCCTGCCCGCGAAAAGGCTGAAGATTACCCGGGAGTTACCGGTGAACTGGTTGCTGCCGCAGTCCGGAAAGCTGGCGGCAAAGATGTCCAGTTTTTTGCCGATCGTGAAGCTCTTTTTGCTGCAACAATGCAGTGTGCGGTTAACGGCACCATGCTGCTCTTTATGGGCGCTGGAGATGTTACCCATCTTGCCTCAAGAGTTGCTGAGTGCTGCAAAATCGCGTGATGCGCATACCCGTTCAAGCTGAATTAAATTGATGTTGTTATGTCTGATTTTGAACCAAGCAATCATCCCGACTCTCTGACGGAGTCCGATTCTGAAGAGCAAGCTGCTCCAGCATCGCCTGATGCAGCGCCGCGCTTTTCGGCTGGTAAATTGTTACTGTTCGGGCTTCTCATTATTGCGTTTGCCGGGCTTGCAACATTAGCAATGTCAGCGTCACACTGGAAAAAAGAGGTCATTGTCCGAGATTTTGTTATTGATGGAGAGGCTATTATTCCCAAACAGGAGTTGCTTGCACACATAGCAATGTATAAAGGCGCGAATCTTCAGGAGCTTGAGGTGAGCGAGCTGAAGCAGCGGCTGATGGAGTTTCCCTATCTTCGCGATGTCGTTGTCAGTAAAGAGTTGAATGGCTCCGTGCGGGTTGAGGTTGTTGAACGCGAGCCAGTTGCTCTGGTGCTTTTAGGACAAAGTCGCATGGTGATGGATCGTGATGGATTTCTTCTTCCTTGTACAAAAGAGGTTGTCGCCCGCTATCCAGACTTGTTCCCTGTCTCAGGAATAAACCGAGTACAGATTGCAAAAAATGGATTGCAGCAACTTGATAAGCGCGATGTGCGTTTAATTACCACGTTTCTTGCTGCCTTGTCGGAAATGGAGTACGCCAGTTTATTGGTTAAGGAATTTCATCTTGCTGGCAATAATTTGAGCTGGTGCCTTGCCATGCAGGCGCCTACTCTTTTTATTGTTGGCAATGATGGCAACTTTAAGGAAAAGTTGAAAAAATTTGAGATATTCTGGCAACAGGTGGTTTCAAAAAAAGGGTTTGGCTTTTATGACACGGTGGATCTGCGTTTTCGGGAGAGAATTTTTGCCACAGCTCCAGCGCCTCCAGAGGTACAGCCGAGTCTTCCCCAGTGATAATCATGCGAGAGTAGAACGATGCTGAAAAGCAATATTGCCGTAGGTCTTGATATTGGGACGACGAAAGTTTGCGTTGTCGTTGCCGAAAAAGATGAGATAGGAAAGCTTAACGTTCTTGGCAAAGGTCGCGCAAATTCTGACGGTCTTCAACGGGCTACGGTTGTCAATATCAACAAAACCGTAGCGGCAATCAGGGCGGCAGTTGCTGATGCCGAGCGGGAATCCTCTATTCGCATTCAAGCCGTTAATGTCGGTATATCTGGCGCACATGTTCACTGCATTCACAGCACTTCCGAAATCAGCATTAATCAAACCGGCATTGTTAATGAGTCGGATGTAAAGCGTTTTCTTGAGAAGGCTAAAACCAATATTCGTTATCTCGATATTGATAACGAAATTATCCACGTTATTCCCCAGGAATTTATTGTTGATGATCAGGATGGTTTGCTTGACCCAATAGGTATGGCAGGTACAACCATGAAAGGGAGCGCGTATATCGTTGTCGGGCTGCGAACGAAGATTCATAATATCAGGCAATGTGTGGAAAAAGCTGGTCTGGCAATTAGCGCCATTACCTTTGAGCCGGTAGCATCGGGCATGGCGGTTATGAAAGAGCGCGAAAAGAAGAGCGGCGTTGTTGTTATTGATATTGGCGGCGGCACAACTGAGGTTGCTATTTATATTGATGGCGCCATTCGTTATTCTGAAGTGATCAGGGTTGCTGCAAATGATATTACCCACGATATCGCTCATGGTGTTCGAGCGCTCTATGAAGTGGCTGAAGATCTCAAGATAAAATATGGTTTTGCATACAGTAAGCTATCGGGAGACGATGAAGAGCTGCTCATTGAAGGTATAGAAGGGCGACCACAGAAGTCTGTGCCGAAGAGTACGTTGACGATGATTATTGAAGCGCGAATGATGGAAATTTTAGAGCTTGTGCGTGACTCAATAAAACGCTCCAGCTATTATGAATATCTCAACGCGGGCGCAATTTTAACAGGCGGTGGTTCACTTTTACCGGGCACGGAGGAGCTGGCGCACGATATTTTAGCGCTTGATATCCGTATTGGTTATCCCGAAGGTGTCTCTGGGGGGATAAAAGGATCTGTCAATAATCCAATGTATGCCACTGTTATGGGGCTTGTTGCGCATACGTTTCAGAATAATCTTTCAGAGAAGCAGGTGTTTGGTCACACAGCACCAGTTATTTCTGCCGAACAACCGCCAGTGGCAAAAGATGAGACAGTTCCCCCTGAGCCAAATGTGGCAGGTAAAAAAATTGTTGATCGAATGAAAAGATTTTGGGATAATTTATGACGATAAAGTATTGATTGAGCGTTTTTAAGTGGAGAAATAAGCGATGGCATTTGAACTTGATCCTGGTTTATTTAATGATGATCAGGGCAAAGGTGTAACGATAAGAATTGTTGGAGTTGGCGGTTGCGGTGGTAATGCGGTCAACAATATGATCGACCGTAAAATAAGTGGTGTTGAGTATATCGTTTTTAATACGGATCGTCAGGCGCTGCTGAATTCCAAAGCTCCGCTTCGTGTGCAGATTGGCAAAAAAGCAACCAGCGGGCTTGGCGCAGGCGCGGATCCCGCAAAAGGTCGTCAAGCTGCCGAAGATGACCGCGAAATTATAGCTGCTCAGCTTAAAGGAGCTGATCTTGTTTTTATTGCTGCAGGCATGGGTAAGGGTACGGGCACCGGTGCGGCGCCTGTTATTGCTGCGATTGCGCGTAATATGGGTATTCTCACCATTGGTGTCGTAACACGCCCATTCAATTTTGAAGGTCAGGTCAAGGCAAAAATTGCCGATGGCGGAATTGCTGAACTCCGCAAATCTATCGACACGCTTATTCTTGTTGAGAATGAGAAAATTCTCAGTATTGCTGAAGAGGGTATCAGTGCAACCGAAGCGTTCAATATGGCGAACGATGTCCTGTACAGAGCGGCAAAAGGGATTGCGGATATTATTACACGGCATGGTCACGTCAATGTTGATTTCGCCGACGTGCGCAGCATTATGTCGGGAGCTGGGGATGCTGTTATGGGCTCTGCAGCAGCAGCAGGCGAACGCCGTGCACTCAAAGCGGCCTCTGATGCTATCAACAGTCCATTGCTGGAAGGCGTTTCGATAAAAGGAGCAAAGGGCGTTCTCGTCAATATTACGGGCGAAGTCACCATGCGCGACATGTCGGATGCCATGAACTACATCGAAAAGGAGGTTGGTAGTGAAGCAAAGATTATCAACGGCTATGTGGATGAACCACAGGTTGCCGGTGAAATTCGTGTGACGGTTATTGTTACCGGTTTTAAGCGTACTGATCAGGGCGCTGGCTCAGTTTCTGCAGCTCGTTGCCCGGTTGCAGTTGTTCCGATGATGAGGCATGGGCAAGTTCCTGCGCCTCCACGTCAAGTATCATCCACTTATCCCGAACGTCAAGAAGACGATTTGCGGATTCCCGCATATATTCGCCGACAGTATTCTATCAGTGATCCTCAGGATGTCGCTGCAAAACGTAATACCGCGCAATATCCCGAACGATCAGCCTCGCTCAAAGGCGAATGGGGAGTGCAAGAAGATTTCATTGAGAAAGGACAGTCCGATACACCGGCGTATCTTCGTCGAAAACAATAATATAAAAGGTAATTATGCACTATTGTACGCTTTCCGCTGAAGATGCGGTAGCAAAAATAAAGTCAGGAGATCGAGTATTTTTACACACCGCAGCCGCAACGCCCCAGCGCTTGATTGATGCAATGGTCGCGCGGGCGGGCGAACTCAAAAATGTTGAAATTGTCAGTCTTCATACGGAAGGGGAAGCCGCCTATGCACGGCCGGAATATCGCGAAAGTTTCAGGTTGAATGCACTGTTTGTTGGCAAAAATGTCCGGCAATCTGTTCAGCAAGGGCATGGAGACTCTATTCCTGTTTTTTTAAGCGACGTCCCATCTCTTTTTTATAACGACATTCTTCCGCTGGATGTGGCTCTTGTTCACGTCTCGCCCCCTGATCAGCACGGGTATTGCTCGCTTGGCGTTTCAGTGGATGCAAGTTTAGCGGCAGTGCAATCAGCAAAGCTCGTTATTGCCCAGGTGAATCCAAATATGCCGCGTACTCACGGTGAGGGGTTACTGCACGCGAGCAAGATTCATGCAATGGTTGAGGTTAATGATCCACTTCTCGAAACGCCGCGTCATGTCATGGGCGATGTGGAAATTCGTATAGGAAAGCATATTGCCTCTATTGTTGAAGATGGTGCTACACTGCAGATGGGAATTGGCGCAATTCCAGATGCTACGCTTGCCGCACTTTCTGGGCACAGGGATTTAGGTATTCACTCCGAAATGTTTTCAGATGGAGTTGTTGAGCTGGTTGAAAAAGGCGTGATTAATGGGCGGAAAAAGAAGACTCATCGAGAAATTATTGTTGCCAGTTTTTTAGTCGGCACTCGGCGGCTGTATGATTTTGTTGATGATAATCCTCTTGTCGAAATGCTTCCCTCGGATTACGTCAACGATACAAGGGAAATCAGGAAAAACCCCAAAGTTACAGCTATCAACAGTGCTCTTGAGATTGATATGTCCGGGCAGGTTTGTGCTGATTCTATTGGACAGAAATATTATTCGGGGGTCGGCGGACAGATGGATTTTATTCGAGGCGCAGCACTTTCTAAAGGCGGAAAACCCATTATCGCATTACCATCAACAACCCGCAAAGGCTTGTCCAGAATCGTTCCACAACTCCAGCCGGGTGCCGGAGTGGTTACCACCAGAGCACATGTGCAATATGTGGTTACGGAATATGGCATTGTCAATCTTCACGGGAAAAATCTCCGCCAACGCGCAGAAGCGCTTGCCAGCATAGCTCATCCCGATTTCCGCGAAGACATTGCGCGTCAAGCGCATGAGCTTTACGGTTCTTACGGTCGTCGATTCATGTAACCGACTACCGAATTCCTATAAGACTTACCATACGTCCAGTTATTCCATTATCGCGACGGTACGAAAAAAACATTGTACTGTCGCGATAAGTGCAGTAGGGTGATTGCTCAATATGCGGTTCTGGTATTCCTGATGCAGAGAGCTGCTGGTTATTGATTAAGCTAAGGTCAAGCAAGTATTTCTCATTACTCCCTCCACATGCTGAAGGATAACGACAATTTGATGGAAACTTTTCAGCTACAGCACGATCCACCTCATACGCTTCGCATGAAATGCCAGTGCCGATGTACGCAAAACACTCTTCAGGACGAGAGTGAAACTGTTGCAGCATTGCTTTCACCGTTTTCATCACAATATTTCCAGCGGTACCTTTCCAGCCAGCATGTACAGCTCCAACAGCCCGATGTTGTGGATCGTAAATTAATATGGGATAACAATCCGCTGTAAAAATACAAAGGAAAATATTTTTTTTATTTGTAATAAATGCGTCATAACCATGATAACGACCAGGCGTTTCCGCAACCAAAATATTTGTACCGTGAACTTGTTCGGAGCTGACAAGTCGTTTATGGTCAATATTGACTGTTTGGCACAATCGTATAAGATTTTCCTGAACGTTTTCAGCCGAGTCGCCAGTATTATTTCCAAGATTCAACGAATTATAGCGATCATGGCTCACTCCGCCCGTTCTTATGCTTTGAAGAGCAACAAGCTTCGGATTTTTTTCAGCAATCATTGGAGTCATATAGCCGGGTGCGGCTATATGAGTTGCTGTGTTTTTTGTGCCCTGTATCGTCATTATGAAGCATTCAGAAAGATTGTTTGCGATATGCAAAATAGTTTTTATCTCACATCGAGTATTCGTCCTTAAGCGTTCTTATTTCATAAAATGAGTGTTATCTTTAATTTACAAAAGCTAGACGTATTCATAAGATATTAGGGTGACTGTTATTATGGAGAGAGAAGAAAAAGAACGATTTCCTGATAAATTCGGAAGTTCAGTTCGGGCAATTTCTGATTATTTAGGTATTGGTTTACAGATAGCAGCAAGTTTTGCTTTTTTTGTGTTTACAGGTTATTGGGCAGATACTCAGCTTGGTACATCCCCATTATTACTTTTGGCGGGAGTTGTGGTAGGAATGGCTGGCATGGCACTTGTGCTCATGAAGGTTGTTCGAACAGCTAACGGGAAAAAATAGTGATTGTTATGGTTATTGCGCTTTTTCATCAAGAAAAAAACGGTTCTTATGAAGCCATTGTTTGAATTTTTTATTAAGTTTTTTATCTTGTCAATCATTTTATGGACGATAATTTATTCAGCGTTTAATCCCGATAATGTCGATCTGTTTTCGGTTTTTCTGGCTTGGATAATGGTGGTCAGTAACACTGTGATCGGTTATTTGCTCTTTGAATATGCGATTGATAAAACGTCAGCCGTTTTTACGAAAGTTGTATTTGGCGGTTTAGTTGTTCGTTTGATTGTTTTAATGGTGCTTCTTGCGGTTGTCATCGTAAAGAATATTGCTGTTATTAACGATTTCGTGTTTTCATTTTTTGCTTTTTACTGTATTTATATGATTGTTGAGATTCTTGGATATCAAAAGAAAAACAAACAGAAAAAGAATACTGCATGAAACGGTTAATCGTTATACGTACTAGGGCTCTTTTCAAGGTTTTTGCGATTCTTGTGCCTCTCTTGTTTAGTGGCTATGCTGTTGGCGGAGCTACTTCTCAGCATTCCGCCAATGCGCCACAAAGTGTTGTTGGCGATCCAGCAGGCGAAGTAGTTCATGGTGCTGAGGCTGTTCCTGAAGAGGAAAAAGCTGGTGACGTTATCATGCATCACATTCTTGATAACAATGTCATCTCCTTCGACCCTTTTGGTGAAATCCATCTTCCAAAAATCCCTCCAATTGGTGGGGTTGATATTTCAATCACCAAGCACGTTGTGATGCTGTGGGTTGTTTCAGCCATGCTGCTGGTAATCTTTTCTGTCGTCGGCAGCAAGTATAAGAAAATGACTGCCCGACAAGCTCCCAGCGGCTTGGTCAACGCCATGGAGGCGCTGGTGGAGTTTATTCGTGTTGATGTTGCCAAAGCCAATATTGGTACAGGGTATGAAAAATATCTCACCTATCTTCTGACAGTATTCTTTTTTATTCTGCTCTGCAATCTTCTCGGACTGGTTCCTTACGGTTCAACCGCAACCGGCAATGTCAACGTCACGCTGACGCTTGCTACCTTCACATTTTTCCTTACACAGTCGGCCGCATTGAAAGCTCATGGCATTAAGGGCTATCTTGCGCATCTTACGGGAGGAACTCATCCGGCACTCTGGATCATTATGATTCCGATTGAATTTATCGGCTTATTTACTAAGCCGGTCGCTCTTACCATCCGGTTGTTTGCCAATATGACAGCAGGTCACATTGTGATCCTGAGTCTGATCTTTATAAGCTTTATTCTTAAAAGCTATATCGTTGCCGTTGTGATGTCGGTCCCTTTCTCAATATTCATTTATCTGCTTGAGCTCTTTGTGGCATTCCTTCAAGCCTTTATTTTCACAATGCTCTCTGCACTTTTTATCGGACTTGCTTCAGCGCATGAAGGACATGACGAGCATGAGGCAGGAGTGTCATCACATTAAAATGGTGTAAGGATTATTAGGGAATAACTCTTATTTTCATGTTTTTTATTGACTGGTTTTAATGAAGACTTACAAAAAAAATAAACGGGGGTAATTACAAAATGGAAGGTTTAGGTTTAGGTTTTTTAGGGGCTGGTATTGGCGCTGGGCTTGCTGTTATCGGTGCTGGTTTAGGTATTGGTAATGTTGCAGCTTCCGCTGCGGAAGGCGTTGCACGTCAGCCTGAGGCTACTGCAGATATTCGTACTACCATGATTATTGCTGCAGCTCTTATCGAAGGTGTTGCGCTGTTTGGTGAAGTTATCTGTGTACTTCTTGCTCTTAAGTAAGATTGTGAATGTTCTGCAGATTCAAAGCAGAAGATATCCCGATAGCAGCTTTTTTCTTCCAAGTCGCTATCGGGTTTTATTAATCATTAACGGAAACATTGTTCATGCTTACGTCAGGAGCTATACTTCTTGCCGGTAGTCTTTTGAGTCCGAATCCTGGGCTTATTTTTTGGACTGCGATAACATTTGTGATAGTGCTTCTTATTCTGAAGAAGATTGCTTGGGGACCTATCATCACCGCGTTGGAAGAGAGAGAAAAAGGTATTCAGTCCTCTATTGATCGGGCGCACAAAGCGAAAGATGAGGCAGAGTCAATACTTCGCAAAAATAAAGAAGTGCTTGCTAAAGCCGATGCTGAAGCCGATAAAATTATTCGTGAAGGAAAAGAGTACGCTGATAAACTTCGTGCAGATATTACTGGCAAAGCTCAGGAAGAGTCGAAAAAAATGATCGCTTCTGCGTTGAATGCTATTGAGCAGGAAAAACAGCGTGCACTTGACGTTCTGAGGAATGAAGTTGCTGATCTTGCTGTTATGGGTGCTGAAAAGATCATTAAAACAGCTCTTGATGCAGATATGCAGAAAAAAATCGTCAACAGCATGATTCAGGATCTTTCAACAAAACGTAACTGATAAAGGTCACGAAATGTCCAGTTTAATTACAAGCCGTCGATATGCCTCTGCACTCTTGTCTGCAGCGATAGAGGGTAACTTTCTTGATCAAATCATTCAGGAATTACAGATAATTAAGGAGGTTCTTCACAATTCTCGTGATCTCGTTCATGTTTTGCAAAGCCCAGTTGTCAAAAGTGATAAAAAAATTCACATTCTCGAAGAGATCTTGCGAAGTTCAGTTGGCGATAAAATGCTGGTTTTTTTGAAGCTGGTTGCAAAGAAAAATCGCGCAGGGCTATTACCTGATATTGTTGATGAGTTTTACTCCCTTCTTGATGAGAGACAAGGCATTATTAATGTTGAAATTACAAGCGCAGCAAAGCTCTCTGAAGATGAACAAGCTGAACTTATTGCTCGTCTTGAAACGTATACGGGTAAAAAAACTCGCCCAACAATGTTGATTAATGAGGAGTTTATTGGCGGTATTACTGTGAAAATTGGTGATACAATTTTTGATAATGCGATAAGTCATCAGCTTCAATTACTCAGGAAAACACTTGTTTCGTCAAAAGCATAGTGTTTAGAGTGTTTTAGAGGCTTTTAAGCGTCAATAGCCTGCGGTCAATGCGGGCTATTTTTTTGTGTTCTTGATTTTGGGGCTTTAGCTCAGTTGGTAGAGCGTCTCGTTCGCAATGAGAAGGTCAGGGGTTCGACTCCCCTAAGCTCCACAAGCTTATCCTTTCTTTTTTATCGTCGTTATCTCTTTTTATAGGCGATAAATATCAGTTTTTATATTGTTTATCAGTAAATGTGCTTGTAAATTATTCTCCTTATCGACTTCGACTGATAAGAGGAAGTTGATAGCTTATGAGTCGGTTCTACACCAGCTCTTTTGCTTTGCTGCTTATTTTGTTAACATTATGAAATTATGATATATGCCTAAATTGCTTACCAGATTTGTTTCATCTGCGGCAATACTGCTTTTTGCCACAAGCCCATTCTTGAGTTCAGGCTGTTCTTCTTCAAAACCAATAACACCTGCGGTCGTTCTTGTTCATGAAGGTTACACTGAGGCGCTTAAGCTTTACAATAATAAAGAGTACCAAGCTGCAGCGTTGAATTTAGAATCTCTTATTTTTACGTCGCGCGCGACGGCTCTTGAAGACGATGTACTTTATTTGCTTGCCCAGTCTTATTATCATTCAAAGCAGTATCTTTTAGCTGCCGATATGTTTAGTCGATTGCTGCAGCAAATGCCCTCCTCTCCCTATGCAAGAACATCACAGTTTATGCTTGCAAAATCATACGAACAGCTCTCTCCGCCAGTTGAACTTGATCAGCAGCACACATTGAAAGCTATCGATAACTTTGCTGCTTATTTGGAGCTCTATCCCATGACTGATTCGGCAAAAATTGCTCAAGATGTTGAAACTTATCGCGAGTTACTAAAAATTAATCCCACCAATACATCATATCAGCAAAGCTATTCTACCGCGACGCAACAATTTGCACGGGTTGACAGCTTGAGATATTCCAACAAAGCCATCGTCGCATTGAGAGAGAAATTGGCAAAGAGCGTGCTTGTTGTTGCACGGCAGTATGTGCAGCTCGGCAAGTATCAGGCTGCGGGCTTATTTTACGATAAACTGATTACTAATTATGGCGATACCTCTTCTGTAAAAGATGCCTTTGAAGAGAAAATTACGGTGCTGATCAAAAGAGAAAAATGGTTTGATGCAGCAAATACGCTCGATACTTATTTGCAGTTTTTCCCAGAGCGGCAAAAAGAGATGCAGCGAGTCAAAGAGAACATTGCCCAGAATATAAAATAAGGGGTTGTTGTGCATTTGGCAGTGTTTGGGGGCACCTTCGACCCTCCCCACAATGGGCATTTGGCGCTTTGCCTTTTTGCCAGAGAGTTGCTTGCTCTTGATCATTGGATTATTTCAGCATCAAATAATCCTTTTAAGCAAAAAAAGGCGGTTTTGGATGCTCATCGTGTCGCAATGGCAGAGTTATTTGCCGCTGAAATTATGCTTACCGGTTGCAGTGCGGAAGTCAGTGGCTGGGAACTTGAAAAACAGCAGCCGTCATATACTGTTGATTTCATTCGCCATCTTCATGCGTTGTATCCGCACGATACCTTGACACTTCTTGTTGGTGAAGATAGTTTTGCAGACTTTCCGTTGTGGAAAGAGCCTGAGTGTCTTATGGCGTTGTGCAATGTTGTTGTTTTCCGCCGGGTAACTGCCCCTCACGATCACCACAAGCCGGGTTGGCAACATGCTATCACAACCATTGATTTCGCTTGTGGGATTTCATCAACAGAAGTGCGGGCACGAGTCTTTTCGGGTCAATCGATAACTCACCTCGTACCGCAATCCATTCATCACTACATTGTCGAAAACGCGCTTTACTGCTGATTATCACGCATTCGGACTCGTGTTTGTTTTTCACTAAACACTTGATGGCTACATCGAATCAGGAGCAGAAACACCAAGAATTTTAAAGCCATTACGCAGTACTTGTCGTGTTGCAAGGGCAAGCAGTAAACGAGCGTTACAAATATCTGGCTCGGCTTTAAGAATGGGGCACTCCTGATAAAAGCGGTGAAACACTTCTGCAAGATCGTGCAGATATTCTACCATTTTTTGTGGCTCAAGCAGACGCAGACTGGTCGTGATCATTCGAGGATAGTCAAGCAGCGCAAAGCCAAGTTGCAGTTCAGCCGGAGAGTTCAGGATGCTCATCAGTTGGTGCTCAGTACTCTTTTGCGGGTCAAAGCCTGTCTCCTGTACCGCAAGTCGTAAAAGGCTGCAAATGCGTGCATGAGCATATTGCAAATAAAATACAGGATTCTCTTTTGACTGCCTTTTTGCTAATTCGACATCGAAATTAAGATGAGAATCCTTGCCTCGCATGATGAAAAAGAAGCGTGTTGCATCAGCGCCAACATCATCAATCAAATCATCCAGTAAATCAGCATTTCCTTTTCGTGTTGACATTTTAATAGTCTCTCCATCAACCGTTGTGGTAACGAATTGATTGATAGCAATTTTGATGCGTTCGGTGTCGTATCCCAATATTTTCAGTGCTTCAAGCACATCAGGGTACTCATCAATGTGGTCGGCACCAAAGACGTTGACCATAAGGTCGAAACCGCGCTCAAATTTTGTGATGTGATAGGCAATATCTGGAAGGCGATAACTTGGCTCACCCGAAGATTTAATGAGAACTTTATCCTTTTCCTGTCCGAGTTGTGTGGTAATAAACCATGTTGCGCCATCATATTCGGCGATATATCCTTTTTTTGTCAGCTTAGCGATTACTTGCTGATTCGGAACAATGCCACCTTCATTCACAGTATAAAGAGTGTGCTCATTGAAAAATGAATCGTGGCGAATTCCAAGTCGCTCTAATGTTGCGCGTATCGATGCAAAGATGATGCTTTCCGCACGTTTTTTAAACAATGTAACATCATCGCTATTCTGTAGCGTGTTGCCCTGTTCTTGAAAGATTGCTTCTGCAATATCGCGGATATAATCACCTTGATAATGGGTTGTCGGGAATTCCACTGTGTCACCACAGCACTCAAAATAGCGTAGTCGTACCGATTCGCCGAGAATCTGCATCTGTTTGCCAGCATCATTGAAATAGTATTCCCGCG
>CAIQSY010000119.1 GCA_903874585.1 uncultured Chlorobiaceae bacterium
AATACTGAAATAGAGGATAGTATCGGTAAATCGGGGCGATAATTTCTCACCAATTTCGCTGTGTTCCGGTAATGGCAAAAGTTTTGATACCGCAAAGCGTGCAGGTCCAACAGGTGTCTCCCAAATAATGCTGGTACCAATGCCTTGCAACAGCGATGAGGTGGAGATTTGCTCCATCTTATTCCATGAATTTCCAATGTTGTAGTGCAGAAACAGTGTGGCAGGAAAGAGGATATCGAACGATGGTTTATAGCCGAACTGCACACCGGCAGCCGCCATATTATTGCATGGCAGCGTACTCTCTTTCATACCAAAAAAGCGTTGACTGTACGTTGTGCCAGCTCCACCAAGAAAAAATTGTTCGGAGAGTGGCACTGCTTGGCTGCTCACCCCGAATAATCCCGAAAACTGAAGCGTGAGGCGATGCAACAGTCGAAGATTCTCCTCGTGATTGCCCGCTGCCTGCCAGAAGCGTTCCTCGTTATCAATCAACGCTGTTGTCAGAGTATATCGTAAGTTGGAGTAACTGCCAGATGTTGGAATCAGCGCGTTATCTCGTGAATCGTGGATAAATTGCGTCCCTACCGACAGCATGGTGCGAGTTTCGGTGTTGAGTTCGCCAGCCACATCACCATCACTGTACGATTGCGTATTCTGGAGAGTCATATCAACCAGAAATTGTCCATTTTTGCGGATTCGTGTACCAATTGCCTGGCTGAAACCATATTTCTGAATTCCATAGTTCATCAGCATTGCGCTCTTCTCTTCGTGTTCAAAGAGATGCTGATCGTAAAAAGCGCGGTTTGCAAATGTTACATGGGTCGCTCCAATTCGTGGCATTGAAAATTCAAGATTGGCTTGCGAACTTTTTTTGCCAGCTTTTACCCATCCACCAAGTGAGCTGGTGTTGCCACCAAAGTTCTCATTTCGCACATCAACAAGGATTTGTGCGTTGTTGGTTTCATCATAACGCAACCCGAGGCGCAGCACGGACGATGGCTTTTCTTCAAGAGAGAAGTGGAGAGTCGTGCGTGGATCTGCTTTATTCGGAAGCGTTGCTGACAGCGACACACGATTGAAAACGCCGGTATCGTAGAGATTGTTGACCGACTCTTCAGCTTTGCGGAGCTGAAGCGCTTTGGTAGTATCGACTTTTATTTCGCGCGTGATCGGCGTGATTTTTGTGATGTTTTTGTTTTGCCGAATCTCAATGTCCTGCGGTTTGCCCGATGAAAGCGTGAGCTGCAGTACGCCATTCTTTACAAAACTCTTTTCAAGTGCAACAAGGCTGTACCCTTTTTGACGATATGTTGCCATGCACGATTCAAGAGCCGCCGTGCCAGACGAATTGGTGTAAAGCGGCTTCATTACAGGCGCAAAACAGTCGGTAATCTCTTGGGACGAAAGTGCTGACGCATCACCTGAAAACGTTACACGTTGGAGCGTTGGAAGTGGCGAAAGATGGAAGAGTACCAGTTTCTTCTTACTCTCCACCGAGGCGTACACACTGGTAAAGAGATCGGTCGCCAAAAGCTTTTGCAACGTTGCATTCAGGTCGGTTGCATTGCGCAGTATGTAGTCAACGATGGGCTGAAGATGCGGGTTTTCATGCTGATATCGTGCACTTTTCGTAAAGCGCGTAATGTTGATACCGCGTCGGGGTTGAAGTTCAATACCTGAAGTGATTGTGCTTGCAAGTATTCTCCCTTTGGCATAGCCAGCCTGAATGAGACTACCGATGTTGGAAAAATCGGTTGCTTTATGGTTGTTGAGATCAGGTGTGATGACAATATCAGCTTGTGCGCGTTGTGCCGGATATTGCGATGCGGTTAAAATACCCATTGCCTGATCAGCAGCTTTCCAAGGAAGATCAAGCTCTTCGCCTGAAGCGTACATGCTGCCGTGTGTATCAACGGCAATTTTGTAATCCGCCTTGAACGTTGTCAGCTCATCGACCGGAAGATTTGCCACCAGTCCACCATCCACAAGATGATACTCATCCTGCACAACAGGTTCGCTGAGAATCGGTACGGTGCTGCTCGCCCGCATTGCTTCGGAAAGAGAGCCTGCGTCAAGGGTAATACGTTTACCTGAAACAAGATCGGTCGTTACCGCTCTGAAATTCACGGGCAGCGTTGAGAAATCAGCAGCAGTATGATATGGCGCGTTTAATACCAGAAGGTCAAGCGTGCCAGTCATCTTTTGTGCTGAATTGAGCGATTTTGGAAGAATCAGTTTTAAATTTTTCAGACGGATTGCAATCGATGCACGGTCGCGGATTCGCTGTTGTTCAAGAAAAATATTTGATCGTGAATAATCACTGTTTAATGAGATAAAAGAGCTCCATGGAATGGTTTGCGCCATTTTTTCCAGCTCAGCCGGAGTGTAGCCGCAACTGTACAGTCCACCAATAATAGCGCCCATGCTTGTACCGGCAATACAGTCCACAGGAATACCAGCTTCATGAAAAGCCTTGAGCACCCCAATTTGTGCAAGACCATTAGCGCCACCACCAGAGAGCGCTACCCCGACGGTTTTACGCGCAGGTCGCATAGCGTGAAAGAGCACATAACGGTTTTGAGGGATATTGAGCGTGTCGGGATAAACAATGGTGACCTGTGACGCCATCACATCGGGCATCGGCATTAATTCACCAAGAAGCGTGATGATAAGTAGTGCCGCTGTTGAGAGTGCTCGTCTGATGTTCAACTGGTGATACTCCTTGTTCATTCTCCTGCAATAAAAGTTATATTCAGGCTTGTTATTTAAGAACTCAAGCATACATGCTATCTTGAGCGTTAATGTATAACCTTTACTCTTCATTGTGAAAATGGGCTGGTTCAACCGGGTAAAACCATCAATATATCCTACCGACAAGCGTGATGTGCCGGAGGGATTGTGGTCAAAATGCGAAGAGTGTGGCGCAACGCTGCACAAAATTCAGCTTGAAGATCATCTATTTACCTGTCCGCAATGCGCTCACCATTTCAGGATATCTCCCTACAAATATTTTTCCATTCTTTTTGACGGCGACAAGTACTCCGAATTTGGCGATGAACTTCGTGCTGCTGATCCTCTTAACTTTACAGATACCAAAAAATATCCTGATCGTGTGCACGATACCATCGAAAAGAAGGGTAAGACGGAAGCGTGCCGGAATGCTCACGGCTTTTGTGGCGGTGAAGCACTCGTCGTTTCAGCAATGGACTTTGGTTTTATCGGCGGATCCATGGGTTCCGTTGTTGGTGAAAAAATAGCACGTGCCGTTGATAAATCGCTTGAACTGAATGCCCCGCTTCTTGTTATCTCCCAGTCGGGTGGCGCACGGATGATGGAGGGTGCCTTCAGCCTTATGCAGATGGCTAAAACTGCCGCAAAACTTACCTTGTTGAACGAAAGGAAACTTCCTTACATCTCACTCCTGACCGATCCGACGATGGGTGGTATTACCGCCTCCTTTGCCATGCTTGGCGACATCAATATCAGCGAACCGAAAGCACTCATCGGTTTTGCCGGTCCTCGCGTTATCAGAGACACCATCAAAAGAGATCTGCCTGAAGGGTTTCAGCGTGCAGAATTTCTCCTCGAACACGGCTTCCTCGATCGCATTATTCCGCGTCGTGAATTGAAGCGTGAGCTGGTCAGCTTGCTCAGTATGCTGAAGGTGTAAGAGCAATTACCATGAACGAAAGAGGGAAGAGCTCTTTTTCAAAAAGCAACATAATTTTTCGCAATAAAAAACTCGCCAAAAGCACGCTTCTCAGAAAAGAAATGCAAGATTATAGCATGATTAGACTTTCAGAAAAGTCATATGTAGCTATATTGCTATATATCGAAATCTAAATCAGTTTGGTGGTCGAAAAGAAGAGAAGCATCGCGACAATAATAATCACCGTAGAACAACAAGATCACATGCCTGCGATCACAGAAAAAATCCACTGGAAAAGTCAGCACAAAGCGCAAGGATATACAAAGTGCATGAATATTATTGATGGTGACATCGTGCATATCTG
>CAIQSY010000120.1 GCA_903874585.1 uncultured Chlorobiaceae bacterium
ACGAACGACCGAAACATCAAGGGTGCCTCCGCCGAAATCCACGATGCAGTAGGGCTCACGGTCGAGAACCTTATCGATGTAACCAAGCATACAGGCGGTTGCTTCGTCGATGAAGGTGATCCCGCCAGGAAAGCGTTTTATAGCCGCTTCGCGAAGCCAGTCGATATAGTGATCGAAGGCTTCCACAGGGACTGTCAGCACGATCTCCTCGTCGATGTCGCCGAAATAGCCGCGCACAAACATCAGGATGCGATCGACGAGTTCGTCTGCTGCATGGCGGGGATAAATAACCCTGCCATTGACGCGCCGCCCACGATTGGCCCCTCCATTGCGAAGCATATCCATTTTCAGCCATCTGAATGTACCCGGATGATTGACTACTCCCGCTGCGTCAACCTGGCTGCCGACAAGGAGAGCGCTCTCCACGTCGAAATGAATGACGGAGGGAATGACCCGCGCAGGCTCCGATCCCCGCTGCGGATAGAAGATTCCGAGGTTGGGCAGGTCGGGAGTCTCTATGTCGTTCAGGGCTTCGTTCCAGCGTGCGACCACGCTGTTGCATGTCCCGAAATCAAAAGCGAGAGCCATTAATTCAAACGGTTATAATGGTTTACCATTCCGCATCCGTCATATCTTCCGTCTCCACGGCATTTTTTTCTGTTGCGTCGTCACTGCTGTCAACGGTGATCAGACCGCGAAGAAAATAGCCCTGCAGGAGTCTGAGCAAGTACAGAAGTTTACGCTGGATCTGTGCCGACTGATCAGCCGCTCCGGCACCAGCATGAACTCTCTCGTCCAACAAACTGCTCTCTTCAAGCGAACCGGGCAGGCGTGTCGTCAGTATGGCGGCCACAATATTCTCCTGTGGCTGGAGCCAGCAGACATGCTCCTGCCGGGAGCTTGCGTCTGGCACGGTAAAGAGGTACTGCAGCGCGAGTTTTTCAGGCCACGTACCGTTCAGGGAGATCTCCTGCATCCTGTTGCGCGGAATCACTCCCCGCTGCGCCGCTGAAAAGAGCGCACCAGCCCGCCTGAAAGGGTCCGGGCTTGAGAGATCCTGCTGCAGCAGTTCGTCTGATCGATGCTGCTGCGTCCAGAAAGAGAAAATATCTCTGGTGCCGGGCGGGCGGGGCGGGCGGGACTGCGGAAGAAGTTCGGCCAGTTCACGATAGAGAGCGACAGCAGCCTCGACAACGGCTTTTTTTGAGACATTTTTTGGCCTTCCGCCGCTCTCTTCCCAGTAGGCGACAAGCTCGAGCGCACTGGTGAAGGGCAAACCGTGCAGCCTATCAAGCAGCGCGTCGTGATCGCCGCACAACTTCAGTGCTTCGATAACCAGTTGCGGATCGTGCCCCTCCTTGACGGCATGGTCATAAGCCGCGACAAGCCGGGGATCCTGACTTTTCAGGACTGTTGTACTGATCCGCTGCCTCTGGGCGCCGGATGCGGCAAGCCATGCTTTTTCGAAAATGGAAAAATCGGGATCTTCAAGATCGAGGTAGCGCTGCGGATTGCCTCGCACAAGCCCGAAAAGGGCATCCATTTCAAGAGCAGGCGCATGGCGACCGCTCGCTTCTATCTTGTCGGCGATGTCGTCCCGGTCAACGATGCTCCAGAGCATGAACACCATGCTGTTACCCCAGTCGTTTTCCGGCATGGCCTCAAGCGCCTGCAGAAGAACGGGCTGAAGCGTTTCGGAAGAGCGAGTCCGCTTCAGCAGCTCTTCGAAGCGATGCGATTTCCAGTAGTTCCAAAGAGCGCTGTGCATGACTGGCTGGTTGCCGTGCTGCAGAAGCAGAAGACGTTGGAATATGGCATCCGATTCCGGATGCCTCTCTTCCACTGCGCCAGCCAGTGCAACCGAAGCCTCACGGCTCCCGCTCTTAAAAAGGCGTTCCGCCGCCCTGTTCCTGAGAAACCTGCCCAGAATCGCGGTGTTTGCAAAAAGATGTTTTTCAGCCTGCATCAGGATTCGACAATCCACAAATGAATGATTTGGAGATTATACATATATCACTCTCTATCAAGCAAATGACAAGGTTCGATTTTAAGAGGATTTTCATAACGTTCCGCAGCATTGCTACGCCCAGACGTATAACCATACAAAAATGTAGTTTTCATATTTATCCAACATAATTGTAGCCAAAAAAGCCGCGTTCATTTTGAGAGTGATTGAAAAAATCACCAAGGCACATTGCATCCACCACCGCCATAACATCTCTTTACCCGTTATACCATAAAGACTTACCTCACTCCCCTTCTTTTTTTGTCAAAAAACTTTTTTAAAAAAGCTGGCTTTGGCACGCCTTTTGCTTGATAAAAGCATAATTATTCAGGTGAAAGATGATAATCTCCTGAATAGTTTATGAGCTAAGCTGTTAAAACCTAAAAATGTACAATTATGAGAAAAGTAGCTATTTATGGAAAAGGTGGCATCGGCAAGTCAACCACGACACAAAACACGGTTGCCGGTCTTGCGGAAATGGGCAAGAAAATAATGGTTATTGGCTGTGACCCTAAAGCTGACTCTACCCGTCTGCTTCTTGGCGGACTCCAGCAGAAAACAGTGCTCGACACACTTCGCGAGGAGGGTGAAGAGGTTGAACTTGAAGATATCATCAAACCAGGGTACAGAAACACCCGCTGCACCGAATCCGGTGGTCCTGAACCAGGTGTAGGTTGTGCTGGTCGCGGTATCATCACCTCGGTGAACCTTCTCGAACAGCTTGGTGCTTTTGATGATGAATGGGAGCTTGACTATGTGTTCTACGATGTGCTTGGTGACGTTGTGTGCGGAGGATTCGCCATGCCAATCCGCGACGGCAAAGCTGAAGAGATCTACATTGTCTGCTCTGGTGAAATGATGGCAATGTACGCTGCCAACAACATTTGTAAAGGTATTCTGAAATATGCTGATGCAGGTGGAGTGAGACTTGGTGGACTTATCTGCAACAGCCGTAACGTTGACAACGAACGGCAGATGATTGAAGAGCTTGCGAAGAAAATCGGCACTCAGATGATTCATTTTGTGCCGCGTAACAACTTTGTGCAGCGTGCCGAGATCAACAGAAAGACTGTTATCGAGTACGATCCAACGCATGAGCAGGCAGATGAATATCGCGCTCTTGCACAGAAAATTAACGACAACAAGATGTTTGTTATTCCAAAGCCACTCGAAATTGAAGAACTGGAAGCACTTCTTATTGAATTTGGTATCGCTAACTAAAACAACGGAGTACAGTAACATGTTAATGATCAGAACAATTGTCAGACCTGAAAAGGCGTATGATGTTATGCAGGGACTGCTGGATGCAGGTTTTCCATCTATAACAAAAATCTCGGTTGTCGGACGCGGCAAACAACGTGGTCTTCAGGTTGATGACGTGATTTATGATGAAATACCGAAAGAGATGCTCTTTATGGTGGTTCCTAATGGTGACAAGGATTTTGTTATCAGGGCAATTATGGAGAATGCAAAATCAGGGAAAGAGGGAAAATTCGGTGATGGAAAAATCTTTGTTTCAGCCGTCGAAGAGGTTTACACCATCAGTACCGGCGAACGAGAGATAGATCCATTGCTGCCAGCGAAGGAGGCTTAAATGAAAGAAATTATTGCAGTTATACGCATGAATAAGGTGAATGCGACAAAAAAGGCACTTGTCGATGCAGGAATACCAGCGTTCACGGCTACAGGACGAGTAATGGGGCGAGGCAAAGGGCAGGTTCACTCTGATATTCTTCAGGGAGCAGAAGCTGGACACCCGGAAGCAATTGCCCAGCTCGGAGGCGCACCTCGCCTGGTTGCAAAAAGAATTGTAACCGTTGTTGTGCCTGATGAGCTGTGTAAAACAGCAATCGACACCATCATCAAAACTAACCAGACGGGCAAACCCGGTGATGGCAAGATTTTTGTAACACCGATTATCGAAACCGTCAGGGTAAGAACAGGGGAAGAGGGCGATGTTGCGCTGAACTAATGATCAATATTTAACAGGTGTAAACGGAGAGAGTTCCATGGAGGCGAACAAAATTATTCCAGACCCATCCCAAGTGAGGGAGGAGCTGATACAAAAATACCCAGCCAAGGTGGCGAAAAAAAGGGCGAAGTCAATTATTGTCAACGATCCGGAAACCATTCCCGAAGTACAGGCGAACGTGCGTACCGTTCCGGGAATCATCACCCAGCGTGGATGCTCTTATGCCGGTTGTAAAGGTGTGGTGCTTGGACCGACACGCGACATTGTCAACATTGTACACGGCCCGATCGGATGCAGTTTTTACGCATGGTTGACGCGGCGTAACCAGACAAAGCCAGAGACGTTGATGGATGCAAACTACATTCCCTACTGTTTTTCGACTGATATGCAGGAGGAGAATATTGTGTTTGGCGGTGAAAAGAAGCTGAAAATTGCAATTCAGGAGGCCTATGACCTCTTTCACCCAAAATCTATCGCCATCTTCTCGACCTGCCCGGTCGGCTTGATTGGTGATGATGTTCACGCTGCGGCAAGAGAGATGAAAGAGAAGTTTGGAGATTGTAACGTCTTCGGCTTCAGTTGCGAAGGGTACAGAGGCGTCAGCCAGTCGGCAGGTCACCACATTGCCAACAACGGTGTTTTCAAGCACATGGTTGGCCGCAACAACGAGGTAAAAGAGGGTCAGTTCAAGCTGAACCTGCTCGGTGAGTACAATATTGGTGGTGACGCTTTTGAGATTGAGCGCATTTTCGAAAGAGTTGGAATCACCCTGGTTGCTTCTTTCAGCGGTAACTCAACAGTTGGAGCAATCGAGAATGCCCATACGGCAGACCTTAACGTGATTCTCTGCCACCGCTCGATCAACTACATGGGCGACATGATGGAGACGAAATATGGTATTCCGTGGATGAAGGTCAACTTTGTTGGTGCTGAATCAACCGCCAAGTCACTGAGAAAAATTGGTGAATACTTTGGTGATGAAGGGCTTAAAGCACGCATTGAGGCGGTGATTGCCGAAGAGATGCCGAAGGTAAAAGCAGCTGTAGCGGAGATTCTGCCAAGAACGAAAGGCAAAACAGCCATGCTCTTTGTTGGTGGTTCGCGTGCTCACCATTATCAGGATCTGTTCAGCGAACTTGGTATGACAACGGTTGCTGCGGGCTATGAGTTTGCTCACCGCGACGACTATGAAGGACGTAACGTACTGCCAAGCATCAAGGTTGATGCTGACAGCAAGAACATTGAAGAGTTGAAAATTGTCGCCGACCCTGAGCTCTACAACCCGAGAAAAACAGAGGCTGAGCTTGCAGAGTTAAAGGAGAAAGGGCTTGAAATCAATGGCTATGAAGGCATGATGAAACAGATGACCAAAAAGTCGCTGGTTGTTGATGACCTCAGCCACTATGAGTCTGAAAAGCTGATTGAGATCTACAAGCCGGATATTTTCTGCGCCGGTATCAAAGAGAAGTATGTGGTACAGAAGATGGGCATTCCGCTGAAACAGCTTCACAGCTACGATTACGGCGGTCCATACACTGGCTTTGAGGGTGCAGTTAACTTCTACAAAGATATCGATCGTATGGTAAACAACCCTGTATGGAAGTTGATCAAGGCACCATGGGAAAAGAACGGAAAAAGTGCAGGACTTGCAGCCAGTTACGTGACACAGTAATGAGAGAAAACGGAGACTATTGAATTATGCTATTACGACACACATCCAAAGAGGTTAAAGTGCGCGAAGGGCTGACGATCAACCCTGCAAAGACATGCCAGCCGATCGGCGCCATGTATGCCGCACTCGGTATTCACGGCTGTCTGCCTCACAGCCACGGCTCACAAGGGTGCTGCTCCTATCACAGGAGCACACTGACCCGCCACTACAAAGAGCCTGTTATGGCGGCAACAAGTTCGTTTACCGAAGGAGCATCGGTGTTCGGTGGCCAGGCTAACCTTTTGGCTGCCATCGACACCATTTTCGCGGTCTATGATCCAGATATTATTGCGGTGCACTCAACCTGCCTCAGCGAAACGATTGGTGATGACTTGCAGCAGATCACCAAAAAGGCAAGTGATGACGGCAAGATTCCTGAAGGAAAGTATGTGATTTACGCCAGCACGCCGAGCTTTGTAGGATCGCACGTTACCGGTTACGCCAACATGGTAGCTGGTATGGCAAACCAATTTGCTGAATCTACAGGCGAGAAAAAGAGCCAGTACAACATGATTGCTGGATGGATGGAGCCTTCGGACATGCGCGAAATCAAACGCCTTGCCAAGGTGATGGGCATCAACATTGTGCTTTTCCCTGATACATCCGATGTGCTTGATGCACCGCAAACGGGCAAGCATGTTTTTTATCCGAAAGGTGGCACAACGGTTGCAGAGCTGAAGAGCAGCGGCGACAGCCTTGCTTCACTGGCGCTTGGCAGCATCAGCGCAGAGCCAGCGGCAATCGCGCTGGAGAAAAAGTGCAAAGTACCGTTTGAAACGCTCGACATCCCCATCGGACTCAGCGCAACTGACCGCTTCATTATGGCAATCAGCAAGGTTGCAGGAGTAGCGGTGCCCGATGAGATTACGGCTGAGAGGGGACGTCTGGTTGATGTAATGGCCGACATGGAGCAGTATCTGCACGGCAAAAGAGTGGCGCTCTTCGGTGATCCCGACCAGCTTCTTCCGCTCACCGAATTCCTGCTCGATTTAAGCATGAAGCCAGTGCATATCGTCAGTGGAACGCCCGGACAGCGCTTTGAGAAGCAGATGCGTGCACTGCTTGAGGAAAGGTCGCCAGAGACCAATTTCAAAAGTGGGCTTCATGCAGACATGTTCCTGCTGCACCAGTGGATGAAGAACGAGCCAGTTGACCTGCTGATTGGTAACACCTACGGCAAGTACATGGCTCGCGACGAAGATATTCCGTTCATCCGGTTTGGCTTCCCGATTCTCGACCGTATTGGCCACAGCTACTTCCCGAATATCGGGTACAGCGGCAGCCTGAGAATGCTCGAAAAGATTCTCAATGTTCTAATGGATCGCCAGGATCGTGATGCACTTGAGGAGAAGTTTGAGTTGGTGATGTAAGAAGAAAAGAAAATTAAGGGATATAAGCCTCCTGACAATGTTGGGAGGTTCCCTTACGATGAGGAACATTTTTTATCAAAGGGTGGGGTGATGCTATGGAACAGATTGGTATTCTTGAGGGAAGAGAGAGGCAGGTTTTAGAAAAGAACAGTGGTGTAGCACAGGCTGATATTGCCTGCGACACATCCAGCCTTTCAGGATCGGTGAGCCAGCGTGCCTGCGTCTTTTGCGGCTCCCGCGTGGTGCTCTATCCCGTTGCCGATGCCATTCATCTGGTTCATGGGCCTATCGGATGTGCCGCATACACATGGGATATCCGTGGCGCCGTATCATCGGGACCTGAGCTGCATCGCCTGAGTTTTTCGACAGATTTGCAGGAGATGGATGTTATTTACGGCGGCGAAAAAAAGCTTTACCATTCGCTGATTGAACTGATTGAGCAGTACAAGCCAAAAGCGGCTTTTATCTACTCAACCTGTATTGTCGGCCTTATCGGCGACGATATTGACGCTGTCTGCAAAAAGGTGGCAAAAGAGACCGGCATTCCAGTACTGCCCGTACATTCGGAGGGTTTTAAGGGCACCAAAAAGGATGGCTATAAAGCCGCCTGCCTTGCCTTGATGAAGCTGATCGGAACGGGATCGACCGATGGCATCAGCAAATACAGCATCAACATTCTCGGCGAATTCAACCTTGCCGGTGAAGCGTGGATTATTCGGCAATACTACGAAAAAATGGGTATCGAAGTTGTTTCGACCCTGACCGGCGACGGACGCATTGACGCCGTACGGCGTGCACACGGTGCATCACTGAACGTGGTACAATGCTCCGGATCAATGACTTGGCTGGCGAAAGAGATGGAGGAGAAATACGGAATTCCCTACATCCGCGTCTCTTACTTTGGCATTGAAGATATGTCGAAATCGCTCTACGATGTCGCCCTGCATTTTCCTGATCGCCCAGAGATCATGGAAGCGGCAAAACAGATTGTGAGTGAAGAGGTAAAAACGCTCTACCCTTCGCTGCAAAAATTCAAAAAAGCGTTACAAGGGAAAAAAGCCGCCATCTATGTTGGTGGCGCATTCAAGACTTTTTCGCTCATCAAAGCACTCCGTTCAATCGGCATGTCAGTCGTGCTTGCCGGATCACAGACGGGCAACAAGGACGATTATGCCAGATTAAAAGAGATGTGCGACGAGGGCACGGTGATTGTGGACGATTCAAACCCCGTTGAGCTTTCGAAATTCATTCTTGAAAAAGAGGCCGACCTGCTTATCGGTGGCGTCAAAGAGAGGCCAATCGCCTTCAAGCTCGGTGTCGCCTTTTGCGATCACAACCATGAGCGGAAAATACCGCTCGCCGGATTTATCGGCATGTACAATTTTGCACTGGAGGTCTATCAATCGGTCATGAGTCCGGTATGGCAGTTCGCTCCAAGAAAAGGAGGCTCACTATGAAACACGAACACGCAAAAGCCGCAACCCAGAACGCCTGCAAGCTCTGCAACCCGCTCGGCGCATGCCTTGCCTTCCGCGGAATAGAGAATTGTGTGCCATTCCTGCACGGTTCACAAGGGTGTGCAACGTATATACGTCGTTATTTGATAAGCCATTACAAGGAGCCGATTGATATTGCATCGTCAAACTTCAATGAAGAGACTGCCGTGTTTGGCGGCAGCCATAACCTGAAGATCGGGCTGAAAAACGTCAGTGACCAGTACAAACCAGAGGTTATCGGCGTGGCGACCACCTGCCTGAGCGAAACCATTGGCGATGATGTGCCCGGGATCTTGCGAGAGTATAAAAAGGAGTTCAAAAACGGCTCTCCCATGCCGCTTATCATCCATGCGTCAACACCAAGCTATCAGGGCAGCCATATTGACGGCTTTCACGCTGCTGTTCATGCAACCGTGAAAGCATTGGCGGTAAAGGGGCCAAAGCAGACGCTGATCAATCTCTTTCCGAACATGGTTTCGCCTGCTGACTTGCGTCACCTCAAGGAGATTTTTACTGATTTTGCGGCTCCCGTTATGGTACTGCCTGACTATTCGCAGACGATGGACGGTGGACCGTGGGGCGAATATCACCGCATTCCACCGGGCGGCACACCGGCAAGCGCCATTGCCTCAGCAGCAAGTGCCTCGGCAAGCATTGAGTTCGGCTCAACCATTGAAGCTTCAAAATCAGCGGCTGAGTACCTTGATGTGATGTTTGGCATACCGGCATACCGCATGCCGCTGCCGATTGGCATTAAAGGAAGCGACAAATTTTTCAGCCTGCTCGAAACGCTGACAGGCACCAAACGAGCTGAAAAGTATGAAGATGAACGCCGTCGACTGGTTGACGCTTATGCCGATGGCCATAAATATGTTTTTGAGAAAAAAGTGATCATTTACGGCGAAGAGGATCTGGTTATTGCCATGACCGCCTTTCTGCGTGAAATCGGCATGGTGCCAGTACTCTGCGCCTCGGGTGGCAAAAGTGGAATGCTGAAAAAACGGATTGCAGAACTTGTGCCCGATATGGATGAACTTGGTATAAACGTGCGTGATGGTGTTGACTTTGTCGATATCGAAGAGGAGTCGAAAATACTCCAACCCGATTTTCTTATCGGCAACAGCAAAGGATTCACCATGTCGAAAAAAAACAACATACCGCTGCTTCGTCTCGGCTTCCCGATTCACGACAGGTTTGGCGGACAGCGAATGCACCATCTTGGATATCGCGGAACACTGGAACTCTTTGACCGGATTGTCAACACCGTTATCGAACAGCGGCAGAATGCTTCATCAATCGGCTATACTTATATGTAAAGGGAGGAGACCATGACACTGAAACTCGCAAATCACCCCTGTTTTAACGATGCCTCACGCCACACGTTCGGGCGCATCCACCTCCCTGTTGCGCCGAAATGCAATATCCAGTGCAACTATTGCAGCCGTAAATTCGACTGCATGAACGAGAACAGACCAGGCGTTACCAGCAAAGTACTCTCGCCACAGCAGGCGCTCTACTATCTCGACCAGGCGATGATACTCTCGCCGAACATTGCCGTTGTTGGCATTGCCGGCCCGGGAGATCCATTTGCCAACCCTGATGAAACCATGGAGACGCTGCGGCTCGTGCGGGAAAAATATCCAGAAATGCTGCTCTGCTTGGCAACCAACGGGCTTGACCTGCTCCCCTATATTGATGAGCTTGCCAAGTTACAGGTGAGCCACGTCACCATTACCATTAACGCCATCGATCCTGAAATTGGCGCGGAGATTTACGCCTGGGTTCGCTATAACAAAAAAATGTATCGCGGTATTGATGCAGCAAAACTGCTGATCAAGAACCAGCTTGAGGCACTCAAACGGCTGAAAGAGGTTGGTGTCACCGCCAAGGTGAACTCCATTATCATTCCCGGAGTGAACGATACGCACGTTATTGCTGTCGCCTCAAAAGTGGCAAAACTCGGTGCTGACATCCTGAACTGTCTCCCCTACTACAACACCAAAGAGACCGTTTTTGAAAACATTGACGAACCGTCGATTGAGATGGTCACGGAAATTCAGCAGGCGACAAGTGCATTTTTGCCTCAGATGAAGCATTGCGCCCGCTGCCGCGCCGATGCAGTCGGCATTATCGGCGAAATCAACACCGATGCAATGATGCAGAAGCTTGCCGAAGCCGCAGCAATGCCCAAAAATCCGGCAGAGCAGCGTCCTTTCATTGCCGTCAGCAGCATTGAAGGCGTGCTGATCAACCAGCATCTCGGTGAAGCCGATCGCTTTTTGATTTACGGTATGGATGGCAACGGAGAGTCTCTTCTTGTCGATTCCAGAACTGCACCACCAACCGGAGGCGGGCAACAGCGCTGGGAAGCACTCGCTAGGCTGCTGCACGACTGCCGTACAGTGCTGGTCAACGGCGCTGGCGACTCGCCTAAAAAAGTACTGAACGCCCACGGCATAGAAGTGCTGGTAATTGAAGGCGTTATCGAAGAGGCCGTCAACGGCGTCTTTACCGGACAGGATCTGAAACACCTGATGAAAAGCAGCCAGATTCACGCCTGCGGCTCAAGCTGCAGCGGCACTGGCGGCGGATGCGGGTAACTTTTAATTTTGGATGATGGATTTTGGATGCTCTGGATAAGAAAGATTGACTCGATTTTAAAGTAATTTGGTAATTGGAGAATCCTGAGAATCCTGAGAATCCTGAGAATCCTGAGAATCCTATAATCCTGTAAATCCTGTAAATCCTGATTCAGACAACAAATAGATAAGCATTATTAATATAACTCTGGAGAAATAACCATGGATAAACCAAAACATCACATTCTCGTTTGCGCAAGTTTTCGCGCACAGGGCACACCGCAGGGAATCTGCCACAAAAAAGAGTCGCTCAGCCTGATTCCTTACATCGAAAGCGAGCTCTCTGACCGTGGGATGACTGACGTTACCGTATCGGCAACAGGCTGCCTGAACCTTTGCGAAAAAGGGCCAGTGCTTGTTGTCTATCCTGAAAGTTTCTGGTATGGCGAAATTGACAGCGAAGAGAAAATTGATGAGATTCTTGACGCGCTTGAAGAGGGCGAGGCGTGCGAAGATTTGTTGATTAACTGACAGCTACCGATGCTTGATGCCCTGTTGAAAAACAGGGTTTCTGGCATTGGGGGAAAAAGCCGCTATACCCAGCACTCCGAGAAGTATCATACCTACATCTCCTCTATCAGCCTGAAAAATTCTCCGCCATAGAGATAAAACTCCATCATCGTAAAGCGATACCGTTCATCGTAACTGTTTTTTATAAAATCGGGCAAAAAGTAACTATTTTCAAAGAAAAATAACACTTTTTCAGCCGAACCTATGATTCAGAATCGTTTTGCGGGTTATGCTTTTCTGGTAGAGCAATTTCACCTGAACATCATCCCGAACTGGCACATCTCCTCAGTCAGTCCGTCGGGAGTCAAGAAT
>CAIQSY010000121.1 GCA_903874585.1 uncultured Chlorobiaceae bacterium
CGGCAATCAAAACTGCCAGTATAGAAAACCATTGGACGAACCTGTTGGCCAAATAAATCACCATTCCTCCAATCAGTGACAGTACACCCTCCATTGAGCCAATCTTCATGAAAATTGACATGCAGGGTGCGTTGACTTGGGGATTTGTAGGGGTAATTATCAGCGTTCTGGTGATGGATTTTGTCGATAACATGGGCACACTGTTCGGGTTGTCCTCAAGAGCGAATTTGCTTGATGAGGATGATAATCTGCCGGAGATTCAAAAACCGATGCTTGTTGATGCACTCTCAACCATCGCCGCCTCACTGTTTGGCACAACCACAGCGGGCGTCTTTATCGAATCAGCCGCCGGTATTGAACAGGGTGGGAAAACAGGTTTTACCGCGCTTGTGGTGGCAGCACTCTTCGCGCTCGCCCTCTTTTTCTCACCAATCCTCACTATTGTTCCACCCTTTGCTTACGGCCCTGTTCTCGTGATTGTCGGCATGTTCATGATGCAGTCCGTCACAAAATTCAACTTCACCGACTACAGCGAACTGCTGCCGGCATTTCTGACGATTGTGCTGATGATTTTCACTTTCAATATCGGTGTCGGCATCACCGCAGGATTTATCGCCTACGTTCTTTTGAAACTTCTCACAGGAAAGATACATGAGGTACGTAGCGGTATGTGGATTCTTGCCCTGCTTTCGCTTACCTTCTATCTCTTCTACCCTTACCACTAAACTGGACAAACAATGCTCAACGCAAAACTGCGAATAGCCCAGATTGATTGCACACTGGCGAATTTTGACGAGAATCTTGTTCGGCACTGCACCCTTGCGGAAGAGGCTATCCGTGATGGCGCCGATGCCATCGCCTTCCCTGAACTTTCGCTGACAGGGTACAATGTGCAGGATGCCGCACAAGACATTGCCATGCACATCGAGGATTCACGGTTTAATCCTCTTCGTGAACTCAGCAGGAAAATCTGCATAATCTGTGGCGGCATTGAACTGAGCAACGACTACGGCGTCTATAATTCGGCATTCATGTTTGAGGAGGGAGTTGGCCGCAGCATTCACCGCAAAATTTATCTGCCGACTTACGGCATGTTTGAAGAGCTGCGCTACTTTTCAGCCGGCCAGCAGATCAAGGCTGTCACATCAAAACGGCTCGGCAAAATCGGTGTCGCCATCTGCGAAGATTTCTGGCACGTCTCGGTGCCATACCTGCTTGCCCACCAGGGGGCAAAACTGCTCATGGTGCTTATGTCGAGCCCTCTGCGCATGTCGCCCGGCAACGGCACTCCCGCCATTGTCACCCAATGGCAAACCATCGCCACCACTTACTCCTTCCTCTTCAGCAGCTATGTTGCCTGCGTCAATCGCGTAGGCAATGAGGACAGTTTCACCTACTGGGGCAATTCATCAATCACTGGACCAGAGGGGAACCTGATTGCAACCTCTCCGCTATTCAAACCCCACATCATGGATGCTGTGCTTGATGTTACTGAGGTCAAACGCACGCGCCTGCATTCATCTCATTTTCTGGATGAGGATTTGCGCCTGATCGGAACGGAGTTGCATGAGATTATTGCACAGAAACGTGTCTGAACACCACGATTACGGGATTCAGACACGTCCCCACTATTAATATCCGAAACTCTTCAACAAATTATTTTTTTTGCGCCAATCAGGTCGAACTTTAATAAACAGCTCTAAAAACACGGGGCGCCCAAGCATCTCCTCAATATCTTTTCGTGCCGTTTGACCAAGCTTTTTCAGGGCAGCGCCCTTGCTGCCTATTAAAATTTGCTTTTGAGTATCACGCTCAACAATCACGGAGCAACGGATAAGATCTTTTCGTGTGGGGTCATCCTCATACTGCTCTTTAAACTCATCAATAACCACCTCTGTCGAATAGGGAACCTCACGACCATATTGGAGAAATATCTTTTCGCGGATAATTTCACTGACAAAAAAGCGTTCGGGTGCCGTACTGAGCGTATCTTCAGGATAAAGTGGTTCGTGCATCGGCAAAAATGGATGAAGAGTATCCACAAGCTGCACCATATTTTTAGCTTTTAAGGCTGACACCGAGAGCACCTTCGCTGGCTTCCATCTCTTTTGCACAAAAGCCTCCACATGCTGTTGACGCTCTGCACTCACCAGATCGCATTTATTCAGCACCACAATAATCGGCTTACCAGTCGATTGTAACCAGTTGGCGAACAACTCGTCGGCAAACTCCACATCAATGCCATCCGGCGTAGCAGCATAGGGCAGCAACGCAATAACCACATCGGCATCTTTCAACGTATCGCGAATAATACCAAGCATCGACTCATGCAGCTTCTGCTGCGGCTTCATAATGCCAGGCGTATCAAGAAAAATAATCTGGCACTTGTCGTTATGGTAGATACCAGTGATTTTTTTCCGCGTTGTTTGCGGTTTCGGCGTAACAATGGAGAGCTTGAAATCAAGCAGCTCATTCAGCAACGTTGACTTTCCAGCATTTGGTGGTCCAATAATAATGGCAAAACCACAAGAAAAAAGAGAGGCTGTCATAAAAATTATAGCAAAGGTTCAAGCTCTTTCAAGAATACAATACTAAATTACACTCGTGCATGATACACAAAAAAGATTACTCATAGACCCGGAATGAACAAACAACCAGCAATTGATTATTGGCTTCTCGGCTCTGTCGTGGGGCTTATTATCTTAGGGTTAATGGCTATTTACAGTGCCACCAATGGCAGTGGCGACACCTCACTTTTTTATCGGCAATTTGCCTGGGCAATTTTTGGCGTGTTTGCGCTGATGTTTGTCTATTACAATGATATTCATGTTATTCGCGATAACGCCTATATCTTTTATGCTATAGGCGTTATTTTGCTTATAGCAGTATTAATTTTTGGACGAAAAATTGCTGGTCAAACGAGCTGGATGAAAATTGGATTTTTTAGTTTTCAACCCTCTGAAATAGCAAAAATGTCCATTATTCTTGCTCTGGCACGATACCTTTCAGATGATAATACGGACATTCAATCAATCCCTCATCTTTTTACTGCACTTGCTATAGCATTAGTTCCAATGACGCTTATCATGCTGCAACCTGATATGGGAACAATGCTGACTATTGTGCCATTAATTACAACAATGCTGATTATGGCAGGCTTCGACATATACATTTTGATGTTGATGGGCTTCCCGCTTCTGTTGATGATTTCAGGCTTTTTCAACATATATCTGATTTTTATACTTGCCATTATTTTAGCAATAGCACTTTTCGCCAAACGACAGAAATTGCAACTTCATCAGTTATTTGTTCTCGCTCCAGGTGTGGCTGCGGGATTATTTATGAATCGTTTTGCACACGAAATACTGAAACCTCACCAGATCAAAAGAATTCAAACCTTTATCGATCCTATGTCCGACCCGCAAGGTGCAGGCTATAATGCACTGCAGGCAAAAATAGCAATAAGTTCTGGAGGATTCTGGGGAAAAGGATTTCTTGAAGGCACCCAAACACAATTACGTTTTATTCCTGCACAATGGACGGATTTCATTTTCTGCGTTATTGCTGAAGAGCTTGGTTTTATAGGCGCAGCTCTCCTCATTACTCTTTTTATGACCGTTATTCTCCGCTTGATTGGAACTATTTTTGCTATCACCAACAAGTTTGTACAACTCACACTTGGCGGCTTTGTGGCGTTGATGTTTGTCCACGTCATTATTAATGTCGGCATGACGCTTGGTCTCATTCCGGTTATTGGTGTACCACTACCATTAGTCTCTTATGGTGGATCGTCGCTGGTAGGAAATATGATGATGATTGGGCTTGCCTTGAATTTTTTCCGCAATAAAAGAAATCTGGGATATCATAGTAGTGTTATTGTTACCCGAAAAAAAAGCGCACTGTAGTGCGCTTTTTTGCTGTACTGTTGTAGATAATCAATATTGACGAATACGGTAAACAAAACGTTTTCCCTCTTCACCAACTGGAACACGCTCAATTTCATTATCACCAAGACCATATTTATTAAACCAAAGACTTACCGATGTCCCTTTTGTGTCTAATGCTTCAGCAATCTCACGAGGTTTAAAGCTTCTTTCTGGATTTGAACGCAGTAAATCTTTGATAGCTACGCCAAGCTGACCGCGACTGAATTTCTGACCACTTGCGGGTTCTTGAGATACTGAAACCACACCGTCAAGTTTTGGAAGATTAGCTTCAAGCTTTTTTATAACTGATGCAAGTTCATCTTCCAATGGTTTTATTCTTTCAAAATACTCAGATTTAATATGAGTAAGTTCAGTTTGAAGTCTCTTTTTATCTTCAACCATTGATTGAAAAACATCAAACTTCGCAATAAAACGATCATATTTATCAGGCGATTCAACCTCTTGTCTTATAAAACTCATAGTGTTTCCTTTGTTGTGTTTGAGAGTTGTGTTAAAAAATAATGAAAAGATGTTTTTGAAAACCATTAAAATATATAACAATAATATCTTCTCTACAAAAAGATATTATGTGATCATGTTTTGCACTATCGCAAAAGAGTGAAAATTATTATAAGCAATGCTCTCAAACCATCAGGAAAGAACATCATGCCCAACAAAACGTGTTGCGGCTATAACACTTGGCTGTAAACTCAACTACGCAGAAACATCTGCTATACTTGATCAGTTATGGCATGAAGGATGGGAACTATCGACCATTGAAGCGGGTGCTGATCTTATCATTATTCATACCTGTGCTGTTACACAACAGGCTGAAAAAAAGTGCCGGCAAAAAATACGATCACTGATTAAAAAATATCCTGAAAGCCTAATTGCTGTTATTGGCTGTTATGCACAATTACAAAAATCGGAACTCTTTGACATTCATGGCATCAATGCCATACTCGGTAGTGCTGATAAATTTGAGCTGTCGTGGTATAACGCATTAGTCGAGAAAAAAAAATCCGATCTGCTTGTTCACATTACTCCAGCTCATACGCTTACAACAATATATCAGGGATATTCATTACCAGCGTCAATGGGCAATGAAAGAACTCGTGCATTTTTAAAGATACAGGATGGATGTGATTACGGTTGTTCGTACTGCACGATTCCGCTGTTGCGAGGCGCATCTCGATCGCTGCCGATTGCGGCAATTCTTGAACGTGCAACGCTCCTTGCGGCATCCGGCTATCGTGAAATTGTGTTGACCGGCGTTAATATCGGCGACTATACAGCGGATGGCAAAACACTGTGCGACCTTTTGCGTGAACTTGAACATGTGGCGATTAATCGAATCCGTATCAGCTCATTGGAGCCCGATATTGTTACCGATGAACTTCTTGCTCTTATAGCAACATCGCGCAACATTGTCCCTCATTTACACCTTCCATTGCAAAGCGGTTCCGACACCATCCTGAAAGCTATGCGACGCCGTTACAACGCGGCAATGTATCGGGAAAAGGTTGAAAAAGCGGTAATGCGTCTTCCGAATTGCTCCATTGGAACCGACGTTATGGTGGGCTATCCGGGCGAAACGGAGGAGGATTTTCTCCAGATGTATCGCTTTATTGAAGAGTTGCCTCTCGCGTATCTGCATGTTTTCAGTTACTCGCTTCGACCCGGTACAGCGCTTGCAGAGCAAATTGAGCATGGCGAACGCAAACTCATCAACCCGGATGAAATTGCCCATCGTTATCGATTACTCACCGAACTTGGCTATCGCAAAGAGGCGGAACATAAAACTCGTGCTCTTGGTAAAACATCGCTGGTACTCTTTGAGCAAACAAAATCGACACCTCATGGAAAAGCTCATGGAAAAGTACAATGCAGTGGCTATACACGAAATTATCTCAACGTCGTTGTTGAGAGTGATGACCAAACAATGATAGAGAGGCTCAAAGGAAATGAAGTACTTGTCCACATTGACTCGTTAGACGACGATTTGAATTTAAAAGGGAGAGTACTATCTTTATAGCTTATTCAAAATAAGCCATATTGCCACGTCTTTCAACCAAACCACAACGTATCCATGCCAATTAAATCACGTATCCGTTCGATTCCTGACTATCCAAAAAAAGGAATTCTTTTCCGCGATATTACCACACTCATTAAAGATCCCGTAGGATTCCGTCTCACTATCGATAGCCTGACGCAGCACTACATGCAGGAAGGAATGGATTTTGATGTGATTGTCGGCATCGAGGCAAGAGGCTTTATTATTGGTGGCGCTTTGGCTTACACGCTCGGTAAAGGATTTGTGCCTGTAAGAAAGCCGGGCAAGCTGCCTGCTGACGTCATTACGCAAGAGTATGAGCTTGAGTATGGCACCGACAAAATTGAGATTCATGTTGATGCACTTGAAGCAGGTCAAAAAGTGCTGCTTGTGGATGATTTGCTTGCCACAGGCGGAACCGCACTTGCTGCAGCCGCGCTTGTTGAAAAAGTTGGCGGAATTGTCGCTGAAATGGCATTTATCGTGAACCTGCCCGATATTGGTGGCGAGAGAAAAATTCTTGAGAGAGGCTATAACGTTTACTCATTGACAGAGTTTGAAGGAGAATAAGCAGTTCACGTCTAAACTTTGAGAAAAACAGTATGAAACGGCAGCCAGAACTGCCGTTTCGCTGTTTTATGGATAGCTTTACATTTTAATAATCTCGTGAATATCCTTAGCGCTGAGTGACTCTCGCTCAATCAAAGCGCCAGCAAGCTTATGCAGGAAATCGCTCTTTTCAGCGAGAATTTTTTTCGCATTCTCCATACATCCTATAATAATCGTTCGCACCTCAACATCAATCTGCAGAGCAGTCTCTTCACTGTATTCACGGATATGTGAATAATCTTTGCCAAGAAACACCTCCTTGTGACTATCGCCATAATTGATTGGTCCAAGCTTTTCGCTCATACCCCATTGACGAACCATCCGACGCGCAATATCGGTAGCTTTTTCAATATCATTCGCAGCGCCCGTACTCACCTCATTAAACGTCAACTCCTCAGCCACTCTACCACCAAGCGCATACGTAATCATGGCAAGCAAATACTCGCGATTGTGCGTATAACGATCTTCAAGTGGCAGATACGCCGTAAGTCCAAGGCTTCTGCCTCGTGGAATAATTGTTACTTTATGGATAGGATCCGAACCGCTTGTAAACATTGATACCAGCACATGACCCGCTTCGTGATAAGCGGTCAACTTTTTCTGTTCATCAGAAATAACCATACTTTTTCGCTCCGTCCCCATCAAAATCTTATCACGAGCCTGCTCAAAATTGTCTGCATTAAGAACATCTTGATTGCTGCGAGACGCTAAAAGCGCCGCCTCATTAACCAGATTCGCCAAGTCAGCACCAGAAAATCCGGGTGAGCTTTTTGCGACAACCGTAATATCAACACTCTCATCAAGCGGAGTGTTACGTGTATGAATTTTCAAAATAGCTTCACGCCCGCGAATATCAGGTTTATCAATCGTGATCTGGCGGTCAAAACGCCCAGGACGCAAGAGCGCACTATCAAGCACATCGGGTCGGTTTGTTGCCGCAATCAGAATGACATTTTCGTTCGTCGTAAAACCATCCATCTCAACAAGAAGCTGGTTCAGTGTCTGCTCACGCTCATCATGTCCGCCACCTAAACCAGCTCCACGGCTGCGCCCGACGGCATCAATTTCATCAATAAAAACAATACAGGGTGAATTTTTCTTCGCCTGCTCAAACAAGTCTCGAACGCGAGCAGCACCAACACCAACAAACATCTCAACAAAATCTGCACCAGACATTGAAAAAAACGGAACCTTTGCTTCACCAGCTATCGCTTTGGCAAGCAACGTTTTACCCGTTCCCGGAGGACCAAGCAGCAACACACCTTTCGGTATTTTACCACCAATCTTCTGGAACTTTTCAGGATTGGTCAAAAACTCCACCGTCTCTTGCAGCTCCTCAATTGCCTCATCAACACCGGCAACATCTTTAAACGTCACCTTAACATCAAATTCACTCATAAGTTTGGCACGACTTTTACCAAAGCTGAACATATTTTTTGCCTGCGCACCCGCTTGACCATTCATCCGTCGCATCACAAAAAAGTAGATGAACCCAAAAATGATCCACGGCCCAAAAAGCATCAAAAATGTTGTGAGACCACTGGTACCCTGCTCAACCTTAACTTTAATGCCTTTATCAGCTAAAAGGTCAATCTGCTCTAACGGAAATGAGGTTAACCGAACAGCAACACGATTTGTCTGCACTGCGGTACCATTCGCCAGCGGAAGTTGCGTCGATTCGCGAAGCTGCACCGCTAACATTGCCGATTTATCCTCAAACGTCTTGACCGTTACAGCGGTAACAAGAGAGCGAGACAACACTGATTTATATTCGTTATAGGTAATTTCTGGTCCATCATTACCGGCAAAAAAGCGCTGAAACGCAAAAAGCGATAACAAACCCAACATCAAAAACAGAATAATTTTTGGAAATTTACCTTGTGGATTTTCCCCGGAACCTTGAAACCAGCCAGAATTTTGATCATCATCATTAACTGGTTTAAATGTATTACGTGAACTCGCCTTTCCTGATCTTTTCGGTTGATTTTCAGCCATAATCGCAGATATGTAATAAGAGTAAAAAAGTAATCGCCTCCATGAGGAGTCATAAAAACAAAATAAACGCTCTAACGATAAGCAAAAACAAAAAGTCTCTCAATGATTTTTTCATCACAAGAAAAGCAGAGGCGCTGAATCCTGAAAATCAAAAGTTTCGGGTTAATTCTCTTATCTTATGGCTAAATGCAATGAGTTTTTCTTAAATTCAGCGCACTCGCATTAAGATACTTCACTCTCAACAATTAACAGCACAACGCTCATTATGGTTGGTCAAAGGGTTAGAACAAGGTTTGCACCATCTCCGACGGGATATCTGCACGTAGGAGGACTGAGAACAGCTCTCTACAATTATCTGTTTGCAAAAAAAATGAAAGGCGACTTCATC
>CAIQSY010000122.1 GCA_903874585.1 uncultured Chlorobiaceae bacterium
AATGATCGCGTCTGTGCTCATGGAGCAACGATTGCTTATTGATATTTTGTCTTTGGATGAACGCTCACTGCAAAAAGTGCGGGATCCTGTTGCACAGCTCTCTTTATTTTAACCGGACACTACTGATTACAAGTATAATGGCACAATCAAGTCAGACAATCCTGAATTTGATCGTCAGCTTGATGAAGTACTTAATCTGAATTATTCTCGCTTAAAAGAAAATAGAGCAGGTGTCTGGAATGCCGTTACAAAGGCATTAAATACAAAGGCATTAAAAACACATTCAGGAACTGCCACCTGTGCGCAAGTTGAAGCATTACTCTCAAAGTGGCAGCTAAAAGATAGTGAAGGCAAGTTAAGGGAGTATTGTGGTGTTGCGATTTACTATTTGAATAAAAAATTACAAAGCTGCTTATAAAGTATTACCAACCCCATGAACCCCACCACCCTCAAAAAGCTCGAGTTCGATAAAGTTGCCAACTACGCGGCGCAGCGCTGCCTTTCGGCGATGGGGCGCGACCAGCTTCTCGCATCCACCGCCCAAAGAGAGCGGCAGGCGCTTGTGGCGGAGCTTGAACGGGTGCTTGAGTTGCGGAATCTGCTTCAGGAGGGACTTGCGCTTCCGTTCTCGTATCTGCCTGATACCCGCCCGTTGCTGAAAAAACTGGAACTGTTGGGCAGTTATCTTGAGCCGATGGAGTTGCAGGATATCTATCAACTCCTCTTTTCCGCCGTGCAGTTGCGCAGGTTTATGGCGCTCAACCGCGAGGTGTATCCGTTGCTGCACGAACTTACCGCCAAACTCTGGCTCGATAGTGCGCTGCAAGCGGCGATTCGGCGAATCCTTGATGAAGAGGGGCGTGTGCGCGATACCGCGAGTGAAGCGCTGTTTGCCATTCGTGGTGAACTGCAGAGCAGTCGCGATCTGATTCGCCGCCGGATGGAGCGTCTTTTGCGCCGTTGCCAAGAACATGGTTGGCTGATGGAGAGTGGAGTGGCAATCAAAAATGGCCGATTGACGCTTGGGCTTAAAGTCGAGTACAAATACAAAATCGCTGGGTACATTCAGGATTACTCCGGTTCAGGGCAGACGGTTTTTCTTGAACCTGCTGAAACGCTGGAAATCAGTAATCGCATTCAAGATCTGGAGATTGGTGAGCGGCGCGAAATTGAGCGGATTCTGAAGGCAATGAGTGAGGAGCTTCGGCTTGAGCACGATAATCTTCAGCACAATCAGGAGCTGCTTGCTTCGTTTGATGCACTCTACGCCCGTGCCCGTTTTGCGGTTGAAACCAATGCCGTTTTGCCATCCATGAGCGATGGCGCGCAGCTTCGGATTATACAAGGCTATCATCCCTGGCTGCTGATTTCTCATCGTGATAAAGCGGTGTTGCCGATCGATTTGACGCTTGACGAGCATGAGCAGGTGCTGGTCATCTCCGGTCCCAACGCGGGCGGTAAATCGGTGGCGATGAAGAGCGCCGGACTTCTCTGCGCTATGCTGGTTCACGGTTATCTGTTGCCCTGTAGCGAAAGCTCCGTTTTTCCGCTGTTGCACAACCTCTTTATCGAAATTGGTGATGATCAATCTATCGAGAACGATCTCTCAACCTTCAGCTCTCATCTTGGCGCGATTAAAGCAATACTCGATGTTGCGGGCAGTCGCGATCTGGTGCTTATCGACGAATTGTGTGCCGGCACGGATGTTGAAGAGGGGAGTGCCATTGCCCGCGCAGTGATTGAAGAGTTGCTCAGCCGTGGTACAAAAGCCATTGTTACCACGCACTTGGGCGAATTGAAAGCCTATGCACACCAGCGTGAGCGAGTCGTCAATGGCGCGATGGAGTTTAATCGTGCGGAACTGGTGCCGACCTTCCGTTTTCTGAAAGGGTTGCCGGGCAATAGTTTTGCCTTCGCCATGATGCAGCGCATGGGATTTCCTGCAGCGATGGTTGAGCGGGCATCGAGCTTTATGCTCAATGAGCGTCTCGGGCTTGATCGAATGCTTGATGACTTGAGCCATCTTTTTGAGAAGAATCGACTGGTGCAGCAGCAGCTTGAATCGCAACACGCTGATCTGGAGAAGAGAGGAGCAGCATTGCAAAAGGCGGAGAAGGAGTTTGAAGAGAAGCGTCGTGCCGAAAAGCTCAGTGCTTCCAGAACGCTCCAGAAAGAGGTCGAATATGCCCGCAAGGAGATTCGCGATATATTGCAGGAGGTCAAAGCTGCTCCTGATGATGCAAAAAAGGTGCACGAAGCGCGGAAAAAGCTTGGGCTGAAAAAGCAGTCAGCGGAAAAGAGCGAAGCGCTGTTGCGTGCAAAAGCTGATGCGGCGGCAAAGATTGATCGTTCAATTCGCGAGGGTGATCTGGTGCGAATTGTTGATACCAACACCTCGGGCGAAGTTGAACGTCTCAATGGTGAGAACGTGGTGGTTTTGTGCGGTAATTTCAGGTTGAACACGTTGCTCAAAAATCTTGAGAAAACATCAAAAACGCAGGCTAAAAAAACTATTAAAGATACTGTACGAGCAAAACAGCCGTCGTGGTCAGCCATGACGGGTGGCATTGATTCCACCACGCTTGATGTGCGCGGTTTAACGGGTGATGAAGCAGCGCTGAAAATCAATCGGTTTCTTGATACGCTGCGGCTGAACCGAATGTACGCAGCAATGATTCTGCATGGTAAAGGCACGGGTTCTTTGCGTAAACGGACAGCAGAGTGCCTGCAGCAGCATTCAGCCGTCAAAGGTTTTCGACTTGGCGAGTGGGGCGAAGGCGGTGATGGTGTTACCTTTGTTGAGCTTGAATAGCATCGAATTTCTTATCAGTTGATGCGATTATTAGTAAATGCTCATTATCATTTTTTTCGAGAGCGGCGAGTCATTGAAAAACAAGTTGTAATACCGTATCTTGCCCAACGTGAACGTATCTCGTATTTGACGGGTCGCAACGTTATCAAATCAAATTCATCCGGCATTGAAAGAGGAGTATCAGGAATTTCTGACCATACCCAACCAGTTGACAGCCTTGCGGATTGTGCTGGTGCCGGTTTTTGTGGCGTTATTGCTGCAGGCGGATCCGTATCTCAAACTTTTTGGTGTCATTGTGTTTGCTGTGGCATCCCTGACGGATATCTATGACGGATATCATGCGCGCAAGTATGGCGTTGAGACTCGCCTCGGTGCTTTTCTTGATCCGCTTGCCGACAAACTTTTGATTACGGCCGCATTTTTGCTCTATGTCTGGATGGGCTATCTGGTGCTCTGGATGGTGATTCTGGTGGTGGTGCGTGATGTTGTGGTGACGGCGCTGAGAATTTATGCTGAATACAAGAACAGGCCGGTGGTGACCAGTGTTGAAGCGAAGTATAAAACACTGGTACAGAATCTTTTGGTCTATTTAATTATGGCGCTTATTCTTATGCGGGAAGTCTCTTTTTTTGGTAAAGAATTAGCTGTTACCGTTAATCGTTTTTTAGCTTCTGGCTATCTGGATATCATTATGCTGGTGGTGACGCTTTTTACCGTGTATACCGGCATCTCCTATCTGGTGAGCAACTGGAATACCTATTTTCAGAAGCCATTGCAAGGGCAGTGAGCCAATGAAGCTGCGTGTTGCTCAAATTCTCTCTACCTTTTTTGGTATCGGTTATTTTCCCATCGCTCCGGGAACGGTAACAAGCGCTGCTGCTGCATTGCTTTACTTTTTTATTCCAGCGTTACACTCACCATTATTGTTGTTCTCGCTTATTGCCTTCAGCACGTTTGCTGGTGTGTGGGCTGGCGGTGTGATGGAGGAGCATTTTGGCAACGACCCCTCAATTGTTACGATTGATGAAGTTGCCGGTCAGTGGCTGGCGCTTGCGTTTATGCCGGAAGGATGGTTGCCGTTGCTGCTTTCGTTTGCACTCTTTCGCTTTTTCGATATTGCAAAGCCTGGCGCTGTTGATGCCGCCCAGCGTTTGCCGGGCGGGTGGGGAATCATGGCTGATGATCTGCTTGCCGGTCTCTTTGCCAATCTTTCAACGCGGGCAGTGCTTGGTTTGCTGGCGATGTTTCACCTTGCGCTTGCGTTGTAAATCACCTCGTTATATTCCCGATATCTGCACGAGGATACTTCTTTGATTCCGTGGTCCATCCAACTCCACAAAGAAAACGGACTGCCACTCGCCGAGCAGCATTTTACCCTCAGCAAAAGGAATAGTCTCCGAGCTGTTCATAAAAAGCCCCATCAAATGCGAGTGGGCATTGTGTCGTCCATCAATCGGACTGATGTTGTGGAGATAATTACCATCTTTCGGCACAAAGCGCTTGAGGAACGTCTCCATATCCTCCAGCAGACGCTCCTCTTTTTCGTTGATATTGATAAACGCAGTTGTGTGGCGGCTGATTACCGTTATCTGTCCGCTGTTGAGTTTTGTTGCCGCAAGAGCTGCCGTGATATCAGCAGTAATATCAATAATCTCAATTGGCTTTGTGGTTTGTACCTTAATCGTGTGCGTTATGACTTGCATGGTATCAAATATCAAAATTTTGTTACTCTGTTACTGCTATTGTTTTTTCTCGAAGAGTTATGACTATTGCTTCATGGGGCGCAAGATTTACCTTGAACATTTTTTCTTCATAGCGAACATTGCCGGTTTTATTGATTCCGCCGGCGGTACTGATTACATTCATTTTTTTGAAGGTACTCTGATCAAATGATGGATGCCGGAACTCCAGAGCAATGCCTGTTGCACTGAAATTAGCTAGAATGTATGCGTTTTCTTTTGTCGTGAATCGGTGAAATCCTAAGCAATGCGAGTTATTTGGTGTGTTTAAGTCGAGCCATTCAATTCGACCTTCCTGAAAAACCTCTCTTTTTTGCAGTAAAAAAAGCTTTTTGTAGAACTCAGCCAGTTTTTTATCGTCTGTTTCATTTGCTTGCCGAAGAAGCTGAACGGGAATTTTTTTGCGGAATCCATCAATCTGATTCTGGTGAATAAGATGCATTCCGGGAGTTGTCAGCAGTACAAGAGCGGCTGCCGCGTTATTGTGCCCAATTTTTTCAGCCGCCCTTGGTTCATCATGGTTTTCGATAAACCGGCAAAGATGTTTCTGATAATCCCAATTGCCAAGCAGGTGCCCTGTCAATTTTTCAATATTGACCGCTCCACTGCTGAGATAGTCGTAAAACGTTTTGTCGTACGTAAAGTCAAATCCCTGTTGCTGTAGTTCCCACTCCTTGTTCCAGTAAGATTCGGCAAGGAAGATGAAATGATGATGGCGACGCTTCACCGCCGCGATTGCGTTGCTCCAGAACTCCTCCTCCATGAAACCACCAAGACCGCTCCAAGTGGTATTAAAAACCTCTTTCAGTATCAACATTGCCATATCGCACCTGACAGCATCGCAAAGGGAACTTATCTTGAAGAGGGTTTCCGTCATCATGCTTTGTGTCTCCCGCTTGGCGTAATTGAGCTGCAGGGTATCAGTCCATGGAGCAAAGTAAGGGTCTTTGCCGTATGCCAGATAGGTTCCACTGGCATATTCAAACGATGAGTTCGGATCAAGGCAATGTTCACTGCCACACATTGGAATAAAATACTCAGGGTGTTCCGGCAGAAAAGCATTGTCGAGAGCAAGATGGTTGGGCACAAAATCGAGCATGAGCTTTATGCCGTTTGCATGAAGTTTTTCGCGGAATGTCAGCAGTTCCGTTTCTCCACCGAGTGCTTCATTCACCGTATATGAAGGGATGGAATAAGGAGATGAGGCAATATCTTCAGGCGTTACAACCGAAATATGTTCCAGAAATGATGCGCGAAGTCCCTGATGTGCTGTGGCAATGGCTTTGCTGTACTGGCTTGGTTTCCACACGCCCATCAACCAGATCATGTCGAAACCACAGGATGTAAAAAATGCAAACTCTTCGTCGGGAATGTTGCCGAGTGTTACCAGGCGATTGTGCTCGATACTGAGTTTCTGTAACCAGATCCTGGTGTTGATTTCGTAAACAAGAGGGAACATTGCGTTTATCTGTTCATGGTTGATGAGCAATAATTTGGGGCAGAATATACTAACTCTGTCGGCTAAAAATATGCAAAGGAGTGAATTAAACAGCTCTTGGTTTATCGGTAGAGGATTTGTTGGAGTGTGATTTGTAAAAAGGGTAAAGTTATACGAAATTCAACACAAAGCTTTTGCGCCAACTCCTGCAACTCGAACGAACAGGTGAGCGCCCACATTGTAAACCGGTGCCCAGGAAGGATTGACAGATTTTTTAAACGATCTTAATGATGTACAGCGTCATGCTGTTGTTGCTACTTCAGGGCCTGTTATGGTACTCGCTGGTGCAGGTTCAGGTAAAACCCGAGTGATAACCTACCGTATAGCCTATCTTATTAACCACGAAGGCGTTTCGCCAAACAATATTTTAGCACTTACGTTTACCAACAAAGCGGCTGGTGAAATGCGCCACCGTGTGGATACATTGCTCCATCAGGGCAGTTCACGTGGTTTATGGATTGGTACCTTCCATTCAATTTTTGCCCGTCTTCTCCGCAACTCCATCGACCGTATTGGCTACGATCGTAATTTCTCAATTTTTGATACGGATGATAGTAAAAGCTTGATTCGCCAGTCAATGGCAGAGTTGAATATCTCTGTCGAGTCAGTGCCGGTCAATACGGTACAGAGCCTTATCAGCCGCGCTAAAAACAGCTTCATTCT
>CAIQSY010000123.1 GCA_903874585.1 uncultured Chlorobiaceae bacterium
AGCTCAATTGGCTAGAGCATCAGCCTTCCAAGCTGAGGGTTGCGGGTTCGAGTCCCGTTTCCCGCTCCAGGTCCACGCCCATCGGGGGCTTCCTACAGAGAGCTTAAGCCCATGTAGCTCAGTCGGTAGAGCACTTCCTTGGTAAGGAAGAGGTCATCGGTTCAAGTCCGATCATCAGCTCCGGTTTTGGGGTATTGATTGATACGTCAGTAGCTTAATTGGTAGAGCAGCGGTCTCCAAAACCGCAGGTTGGGGGTTCGATTCCCTCCTGACGTGCCATAAAAAAGTCTTTTCATTCTCTTTTATTCTGCACTTTTTATTCATGAGTAATTATATCGGCAAAGTTGGTCAGTATTACCGTGATGTTATTAATGAGATGCGGAAAGTTATCTGGCCGACTAAAGATGAATTGCAAGATTTTACGATTGTTGTTCTGACTGTTTCAGGTATTCTTGCTGCATTCACATTTATGGTTGATTGGGTTATTAATTTTGTGATGGGTAAGTTGTTGTAAATAGTGTCGCTAATAGCATTAAGTTTGAGCTGATGGGTGTAAAAAGTAAACATGTTGATGTGCAGGATGTGCCTGTAGCTCGCTGGTATGCTCTCAGGATTTATTCTGGTCATGAGCGAAAGGTGAAGGAGTCTATTGAATCAGATGTACTTCGCTTTGGTATTTCAGAAAAGATTCTTCAAGTTTATGTTCCTTATGAGCGTTTTGTGGAGGTTAAGAATGGTAAGAAAAGAAGTCTTACCAAAAACGCTTTTCCGGGATATGTGCTTATTGAGGCGGTTTTAGATAAGCAGACTCGTAATTTGATTTTAGATATACCTTCTGTTATGGGATTCTTGGGGGTGGATGATGTGCCAACACCATTAAGACCAGAAGAGGTTGAGAAGATTCTTGAGCCGGAAGTTGCGGTGGAGCATCGCGCGATAATCGATTCTCCTTTTACTATAGGCGATTCAGTTAAAGTGATAGATGGTCCATTCAGTTCTCTTACAGGTGTTGTGCATGAAGTGTGTACAGAAAGAATGAAGGTTAAAGTGATGATAAGTTTTTTTGGTCGCAGTACACCAACAGAGCTTGATTTTTCTCAGGTTAAGTCAGTTTCCCAATAATACGTGCTTAAGTAATTTAAGCGTCTGAATAGAGATAGGTTATGGCAAAAAAGATTGTTGGCTTTATCAAGCTCCAAATTCCTGCTGGTGCTGCTAACCCAGCTCCTCCTGTTGGTCCTGCCCTTGGTCAGAAAGGTGTCAACATTATGGAGTTTTGCAAGCAGTTCAATGCAAAGACTCAGTCTGAAGCTGGAATGATTATTCCTGTGGTAATTACGGTTTATTCTGATAAGTCGTTTACTTTTATTACAAAGACACCACCTGCAGCGGTTTTGCTTCTTAAAGAGGCGAATCTGAAAAAAGGTTCTGGTGAGCCAAATCGCAATAAAGTTGGCACTGTTACCAGCGAGCAGATTCGTAAAATCGCAGATTTGAAAAGACCCGACTTGAATGCTTTTGATAGTCGTGGGGCTGAAGAGATGATTCGTGGGACAGCTCGCAGTATGGGGATTGTTGTACAAGATTGATTTTAATTTCGTTGTATTGTTGTGGGAGGCTGAAAGCCGTTTTGTTAACCACTTGTTAAAATTATAATAATGGCTGGTAAAAAATATCAGGAAGCATTATCAAAGGTTGAGCGTTTTCGTGAGTACGATCTTGTTGATGCTGTTGAAAAAGTTAAAGAGATTACTGATTCTAAGTTTGATGCAACAATTGATATTGCTGTAAAACTTGGTGTTGATCCTCGTCATGCTGATCAGGTTGTTCGTGGCACTGTGATGTTGCCTCATGGTACTGGCAAAACTGTTACTGTTTTAGTCGTCTGTAAAGAGGCGAAGATGGCTGAAGCGCAAGAGGCTGGAGCTGATTTGGTTGGTTTTGAAGAGTATATTGAAAAAATACAAGAAGGTTGGACTGGTGTTGATGTTATTATTGCCACGCCAGATGTTATGGGTCAATTGGGTAAAGTTGCAAAAATTCTCGGACCTCGCGGGTTGATGCCAAATCCAAAGTCAGGAACAGTGACTATGGACGTGGCTAAGGCGGTAAAAGAGGTTAAGGCCGGTAAAATTGAGTTTAGAGTTGATAAGGCTGGTAATGTTCATGCACCGGTCGGAAAAGTTTCTTTTGCCTCAGATTTATTGGTAGCTAATATTGCCAGTTTTCTTAAAGAGGTTGTGCGACTCAAGCCATCAGCAGCAAAAGGTCAGTATGTGCAAGGTATTGCGCTTTCAAGTACAATGTCCCCAAGCGTGAAGGTTAAAATGGAAAAGTTTGTTGCCTAATAAAAACGGTTTATAACAATGAAGCGAGATCAGAAAGAGCAAGTTGTTCAAGAAGTTGCTGAAAAAATTAGTCGGTCACAAGGTATATATCTTACTGAATTTCAAGGGCTCAGCGTTGCGAAGATGGCAGAGCTTCGTGGTGAGTTCAGAAAGTCTGGAGTGGAGTATCGTGTTGTAAAAAATACTCTTATCAAAAAAGCACTGAGAGATCTTGCTTTTGCTGATAAGTTAGCTATAGGGCTTAAATCGACAACAGGTGTAGCTTTTGGTTATGATGATCCTATTGCTCCAGCGAAAGTGATCAAAAAATTCACCAAATCTAATGATGCACTGAAGTTTAAAATGGCATCAATTGATGGTGTTGTTTTTGGTGCTGATTCACTGCCAATGCTTTCTGAAATGCTGACCAAGACTGAAAATATCGGTCGTGCTGCCGGATTGATGAATAGTGTTATCAGTTCTGTACCGATGGTTGCTAATGCTGTGATGAGGAACTTGGTTTGTGCTCTTGATCAGATTGCAAAGCAGAAACAGTAAATTACACAAAACTATTACGCACTCAAGAAATTATTATACAGTTAAATTAAACAAGAGAGGGGAATAATGTCTATTGAAACACTTGTAGAGGAAATTGGTAAATTGACCCTGACAGAGGCTTCTGCGTTAGTAAAAGCACTTGAAGAGAAGTTTGGCGTGAGTGCAGCTCCTGTGGCTGTTGCCGGTGTTGCAGCAGTAGCTGCTAGTGATGCGCCTGTAGTGGAAGAGCAGACAGAGTTTGATGTTGTGCTCACAGCCGCTGGGGAAAGCAAAATCAACGTTATCAAGGCGGTTCGTGCTATTACTGGTCTTGGTCTTAAAGAGGCAAAAGATCTTGTTGATGGTGCTCCAAAGACGGTGAAAGAGGCTGTTTCCAAAGACGAAGCAGAAAAGATTGCCAAAGAGTTGAAAGATGCGGGAGCATCAGTCGAGGTGAAGTGATCTTTGAAATGAGTCATTACTAAAGCAAGCTCCGTTTCTTTATGAGGCGGAGCTTTGTCTGTTTGTATTAAAATAGTTTTTCTGATACTTCCTGTGATGATGCTCGTAATGTTTGGCTGAGTTGTTTTTCGCTGTTATGGCGTCTATATGATGTTTATGATGACTTAATCTGTAAGTAATTCATGCAATTGATAAAAGTGAGGTGCATGTGAAAGTGGTTGATCCAACAACACTCCGTATTGATTTCTCCAAAATTCAAAGTGTTATAGAGCCTCCCGATTTATTAAAAGTTCAGTTAGATTCATTCCATAATTTTATCCAGGATAGTGTACCTCTTGCCAAAAGACGAGATCAAGGTCTGGAGAGGGTTCTTCGTGGCGCATTTCCCATTACCGATACTCGCGGACTCTATCTCCTCGAGTATATCTCCTATAGCTTTGATAAACCAAAATATACTGTTGAGGATTGTATTGAGCGCGGTTTGACGTATGATGTGTCATTAAAAGTCAAACTTAAACTTTCGTATAAAGATGAGGCAGATGAGACTGATTGGAAAGAAACCATTCAGCAGGAGGTCTATCTTGGTCGAATTCCATATATGACTGAACGAGGCACCTTTATTGTCAATGGTGCTGAACGTGTTGTGGTAGCTCAGCTTCACCGTTCGCCAGGCGTTGTTTTCAGTGAAGCGATTCACCCCAATGGTAAAAAAATGTATTCGGCCAAAATTGTGCCGACAAGGGGATCGTGGATTGAGTTTCAGACTGATATTAATAATCAGATTTTTGTTTATATCGATCAGAAAAAGAACTTTCTGGTTACAGCATTACTTCGTGCCATAGGATTTACAAAAGATGAAGATATTCTTGGTCTTTTTGATTTGGTTGAAGAGGTCTCTTTGAAATCCAGCAAAAAAGAGCAGCTCATTGGTCTGTATCTTGCCTCTGATATTGTTGACATGCAGACTGGTGAGGTTGTCAGTGCTCGAACTGCAATTACTGAGGATATTTTTGAGCAGATACTTGCCGCTGGTTATAAAAGCATCAAGGTGATGAAGGCTTTTTCTGGAGGCGATAAAGGACCTGATAAATCCATTATTATCAATACGATTCTTAATGACAGTTCAGCGACTGAAGAGGAAGCGTTGGAGATTGTCTATGAAGAGTTGAGAGCTAATGAGGCGCCTGATATTGATGCTGCGAGAAGTTTCCTTGAGCGTACTTTTTTTAACCAGAAGAAGTATGATCTTGGTGATGTTGGTCGTTACAGGATCAATAAAAAGCTCTCTAAAGAGTTTGATGATTTGAAGAACTATCTTGCAGAGTCACCAGAGTTGAAGTTGCTTTCAGATGGTATTTATGAGAAAATTCTTCAGACTATTCAGTCATTTTCAGATGATCCAATCGGTGAAGACATTTTAGTACTGACGCATTATGATATTATAGCTGTTATCTATTATCTCATTAAACTGGTTAATGGATCTGCTGAGGTTGATGATGTTGATCACTTGGCTAATCGGCGTGTACGTTCCGTTGGTGAACAACTTGCAGCACAGTTTGTGATAGGTTTAGCCAGAATGGGTAAGAATGTCCGTGAGAAACTTAATTCACGGGATTCTGATAAAATTGCTCCTGCAGACTTGATTAATGCGCGTACCGTGTCGAGCGTTGTGTCAAGTTTCTTTGCTACCAGCCAGCTTTCGCAGTTTATGGATCAGACGAATCCACTTGCTGAAATGACGAATAAGCGTAGGGTGTCAGCTCTTGGACCTGGTGGTCTTACCAGAGAACGTGCTGGTTTTGAGGTTCGTGATGTTCACTACACCCACTATGGTCGTCTATGCCCGATTGAAACTCCTGAAGGTCCTAATATTGGTTTGATTTCGTCGTTATCGGTCTATGCTGAAATCAACGATAAGGGATTTATTCAAACACCCTACAGGGTTGTTGATAAGGGTAGGGTAACTGATACGGTGTTAATGCTTTCGGCAGAGGATGAGGAGAATAAGATTACTGTGCCGGTGAGTGTACCTCTTGACGAGAACCGTATGATTGCACTTGAGACTGTTCAGGCAAGAACAAAAGGTGACTATCCAGTTGTGGCTGTTGAAGATATCAACTATATGGATGTGTCACCTGTGCAGATTGTCAGCGCTGCAGCGGCGTTGATTCCATTTCTTGAACACGATGACGGTAACCGTGCTTTGATGGGTGCAAACATGCAACGTCAGGCGGTGCCGTTGTTGACCTCTGAATCTCCGGTTGTTGGTACCGGCATGGAGGCCAAGGTTGCGCGTGATTCGCGCTCAGTTATTATGGCTGATGGACCTGGTGTTCTTGAAGATGTGACGTCGGAATACATCACTATTCGTTACGATATCGATACTGATAACAATGTTCGGCTTTCGATGCTTGATCCTAATGAGGGCGTGAAAACGTACAAGTTGATCAAGTTCAAACGTTCTAACCAGGATACCTGTATTTCGCAGAGACCACTGGTGAGAATTGGTCAGTGTGTTGATAAAGGTGCCATTCTGGCTGATAGTTCGTCAACAGAAAATGGAGAATTGGCACTTGGTAAAAATGTGCTGGTTGCCTTCATGCCTTGGCGTGGCTATAACTTTGAGGATGCTATTATCCTCAGTGAGCGCCTTGTGTACGACGATGTTTTTACCTCAATTCATATTCATGAGTTTGAGGCTAATGTGCGTGATACGAAACGTGGTGAAGAGCAATTTACTCGTGACATCTATAATGTCAGTGATGAAGCGCTTAGAAATCTTGATGAAAATGGCATTGTGCGTATTGGTGCCGAGGTCAAAGAACGTGATATCTTAGTTGGAAAAATCACCCCAAAAGGAGAGAGTGACCCAACCCCTGAAGAGAAGCTGCTCCGTGCTATTTTTGGTGATAAATCCAGTGATGTGAAAGATGCGTCTATGCACGTTCCTGCTGGAATGAAGGGCATTGTCATCAAAACTAAACTGTTCAGCCGCAAGAAAAAGGTTGGTATGGATGTGAAGGAGAAGCTTGAACTTGTCGATAAAAAGTATAATGGTAAAGAGTATGATCTCCGCAAAAGATTTACCAAATGGGTTAAGCAGCTTTTAGATGGCAAGACTTCATCTGGTCTTTATGATGATAAAGGGAAGGTACTTGTTGCTGAGGGAACGGTTTATAATGAAACTTTACTTGCTAAGTTCAGTGGAGTGCCATTCCTTGAGTCAATTGATTTCTCTAAAGGGTTGACGGAGTCTAAAAAGACCAACGATAATTTTGTCCGTCTTGTCAAAGAGTTCCGTTTCATGCTCAAGGATATTGCTGATGAGCGTGATAATGAGAAATATAAGATTAATGTTGGTGACGAACTTCCGCCCGGTATTGAGGAGCTTGCTAAAGTTTATATCGCTCAAAAAAGAAAGATTCAGGTTGGCGATAAAATGGCAGGTCGGCACGGTAATAAAGGTGTTGTTGGTAAAATTCTGCCAATTGAGGATATGCCTTTTATGGAAAATGGTACACCGGTTGATATTGTACTCAACCCACTTGGTGTGCCAAGCCGCATGAACATTGGACAGCTTTATGAAACATCGCTTGGTTGGGCAGCGAAAACGCTTGGTGTCAAGTTTAAAACGCCAATCTTTAATGGTGCAACCTATGAAGAGGTGCAGCATGAACTCGAACGAGCTGGTCTTCCTGGGCATGGTAAAGTAAGCTTGTTTGATGGACGTACTGGCGAGAAGTTCGATGATGAAGTGACAGTTGGTTACATTTATATGTTGAAGCTGAGTCACTTGGTTGATGATAAAATCCATGCTCGTTCAACTGGTCCATACTCGCTTATTACTCAGCAGCCGCTTGGTGGTAAGGCGCAGTTTGGTGGTCAGAGGTTTGGTGAAATGGAGGTGTGGGCGCTGGAAGCATATGGCGCATCAAATATCCTTCGGGAGATGCTGACTGTTAAATCAGATGATGTCATTGGTAGAAATAAAACCTATGAGGCAATTGTCAAAGGTCAAAATCTACCAGAGCCTGGTATTCCCGAATCTTTTAATGTTCTTGTCAGGGAGTTACAGGGTCTCGGTCTTGAGATTCGTATTGACGATAAGGTTCCTTAGTCATGTGTTAGGTGATATGAGCATCATTAACGAGCGTTAACAAGAGTCGTTTAAAAAGGATATTGACTTATGATTTTTTCACAAGGAGCGTCGCCTTTAAAAGGTGATTTTTCGAGAATAAAGTTCAGCATTGCCTCTCCCGAGAGTATTCTTGCTCATTCAAGAGGTGAAGTGCTTAAGCCTGAGACAATCAATTATCGTACGTTCAAACCAGAACGTGATGGTTTGATGTGCGAGAAAATCTTTGGTCCAACTAAAGATTGGGAGTGTTATTGCGGTAAGTACAAGCGCGTTCGCTATAAAGGAATTATTTGCGATCGGTGTGGTGTTGAAGTGACCACCAAAAGTGTCCGTCGCGAACGTATGGGGCATATTTCTCTTGCGGTTCCTGTGGTTCACACTTGGTTTTTCCGTTCTGTTCCGAGTAAGATTGGTGCATTGCTTGATCTCTCTACTAAGGAACTTGAACGTATTATTTATTACGAAGTTTACGTTGTCATCAATCCTGGTGAGCCAGGAGCAAAGCAGGGCATCAAGAAACTTGACCGTTTGACGGAAGAGCAGTATTTCCAGATTATCACTGAGTATGAAGATAATCAGGATCTTGAGGACTCTGATCCCGATAAATTTGTAGCGAAAATGGGTGGTGAAGCCATTCAGCTTTTACTCAAGAATATTGATCTTGATGCATCAGCACAACATCTTCGTCAAGTGTTGCGGGAGAGTAATTCAGAGCAGAAAAGAGCTGATGCTCTGAAGCGACTGAAAGTTGTTGAGGCTTTCAGAAAAAGTTATGAGCCACAGAAGAAAAGTCGCAAGAAACCACACGGACTTTTTCCTGAGGATGAGTTGCCAGAGCCCTATGTGTATGAGGGTAACAAGCCTGAGTATATGGTGATGGAGGTTGTTCCGGTTATTCCGCCAGAGCTTCGTCCACTTGTGCCACTTGAAGGAGGTCGCTTTGCAACCTCTGATCTTAATGATCTTTATCGTCGTGTTATTATCCGTAATAACCGACTGAAAAAATTGATTGATATTCGTGCTCCAGAGGTTATCCTTCGCAATGAAAAGCGAATGCTTCAGGAAGCTGTTGATGCGTTGTTTGATAATTCACGTAAGGCGAACGCTGTAAAAACGGGTGAGTCGAATAGACCGCTGAAGTCGTTGTCAGATGCTTTGAAAGGGAAGCAAGGTCGTTTCCGTCAGAACTTGCTTGGTAAGAGGGTTGATTACTCTGGTCGTTCGGTTATTGTTGTTGGTCCTGAGTTAAAGCTGCATGAGTGCGGTCTGCCGAAAAGTATGGCAATTGAGCTGTTCCAGCCGTTTGTTATTCGCCGTTTAGTGGATCGTGGTATTGCCAAATCGGTGAAATCTGCAAAAAAGCTGATCGACAAGAAAGATCCGATTGTCTGGGATGTGCTTGAAAAGGTTATTGATGGTCGTCCGGTATTACTGAACAGAGCTCCAACGCTCCATCGTCTTGGTATTCAGGC